>VFKO01000263.1 GCA_009885515.1 Rhodobiaceae bacterium
ACGGCGGCCGCGTCTTCAACACGGCCGGCGACGGCTTCATGCTCGAGTTCGGCTCAAGCCTTGCCGCCGTCGAAGCCGCCTTCGAACTCGCCGAAACCTGCGAACCAAAAGTTCGCGTTGGCGTACACCTCGGCGACGTGGCGGTTCAGCCCAACGGCGACCTACTCGGCCACGGTGTCAATGTTGCTGCTCGACTCATGGCGCGCAGCGAGCCTGGCGGCGCACTGGTATCGGGCGCCGTGCGCCAGTCTATTCGCGGGCCGGTCGCTGAGCGTCTGCACTCACAAGGCATGCTCAAGCTCGACAAGATGGCCGAGACCATTGAAGCGTTTGCCCTAGCCGTAGCCACCGCCGCGGCGTCGACGACAACTACGACACAGCTGAAGAGCGCCGAGCCGTTGGTCGCAGTGCTGCCCTTCGACAACCTCTCGAGCGACCCGGAAATGCAGTTCTTTTCCGACGGTGTTTCGGAAGAAATCATCCAGCGCCTGTCGGGGGGCGCAAATTTGAAAGTCATCGGACGCACGTCATCCTTCCAGTTTCGTGGTGACAAGAAGGCGGATGCCGCGCGGGTGCTGAGATGCTCCCATGTGTTGGACGGCTCGATCCGCCGGGCAGCGGGCCGCGTGCGCGTCGCCGCTCATTTGGTCGATACTTCATCGCAAACGACGCTTTGGTCGGACCGCTACGATCGCGCGCTTGAAGATATCTTTGCGATCCAGGACGAGATCGCAGAGAATATTGCGGGCGCTCTCGATCGTTCATTTTCCAGTGCTGCAATCGCACCGCTCGATCCTGAAACTTATGACCTTTACCTCAGGGGCAGCGCGCCCGGCTTTTCGCCCGAACAATTGCACAAGAAGATTGGCCTCCTCGAGGAGGTCATCAAACGCGCGCCCAAATTTGCCGACGGTTGGGCAAAGCTGGCAGAATGGCGCAGCCTTTGGCATTTCCATCAGCCATATCCGCAGCGCAAGGCCATTGCCAAGCTGATCTCCACTGAAGCCGAATTGGCGTTGTCGCTGGACCGGCAAAATCACTACGCCAAAACCTCGCAATTGCTCGTGATGCCACCGTTCGGGAATTTCCTCGAGTACACAGCCTTGGCAGATCAACTTCGCCAAGACACCCGCGGTTTGTCATACTCTCCTTTCTACGACCTTTCTTGCATGAGCCTTGTGGCCGTGGGTCGCGTTCGCGAGGCAATAACGGTCTCAGAGCGCAGGATCGAACGCGATTCCTTGAATGCTGCCTTGCTACACACACGGGGTTTTTGTCTGTGGCATGGCGGTCGCTTCGCCGAGGCTCGCCAAAGTTTTGAAAGCGTCTTAAGCCAGTGGCCCGACTACATCTATTCGGCAGTCGATCTCATCATAATGGCGGCCTTCGCTGAGGACTGGGCGGCCGTAGACGCCCTTCTGGCACCCGAACGGCTTGCCAAATTCCCCTTGGGCCATCTCACGGATGCCGCGACCAGCATTGCCTCTACGTTGCGCGACCCCTCACCGCAAACTCGGCGCCGGCTCATCGAAGCGGCGCATCGACGTTTCGCGGGAACGGGTCATGCCGACTTCACCTCGCTGGCCTTCGCAGCCCAAATGGGATTCGTCGAAGTCGACGAGGTCTATGAGATCGCGGCCAAAGCCAAGTTTGGACCAACCGGCGACAGCCACGATGTCATGGGCCCAGACGCCTATCGGACCAACTTTCTCTTCCATGCGCACCTTCCGGCTATTCGCAGCGACCCACGCTTCGTCGAACTATGCGCAAGGCTGGGCCTCGTCGAGTATTGGCTCGCAACGCAGCATTGGCCCGACTGCGCTGACGAAGTACCCTACGACTTCAGGGCGGAATGCGAGAAGGCCCGCAACATCCCGAAACAGGAGTTCGGGTTTTGATCGGCACCAGCCGTAAACTCGCCACCATCGTGGCCCTCGACGTCGCCGGTGACGACGCGCGCACGACGGCGGAGGTCGCGGCGTGATGACATCGAACCTCAACGAAGGTCTGCTGGCCGACCGTCTCGCCGCCACGCAAGCGACTTATCGCGGCGACCGCGTCCTCGTGAACGCACTTGGGGACTTCATTCGCTCCGCCTCTGAACGCCAGATCGTGCGGATCAATCCGATCGCTTTCGCCCGGGCACGGAACTTGCCCGAGCAACAGGTCATTGATCTGTTCCTGCACGCGCGCAAGGCCGGCTTGCTGACCATGGAGTGGCACTATGTCTGCCGCGGGTGCGGCCAGATTGTTGAGAGCTTTACCGTGCTCAACGATGCGGGCGAGCACTTCTTCTGCAACACGTGTCTGGGTCATCGCGACGCCGACTTGAGCGACTTCGTCGAGGTCGGATTCTCGGTTTCGCCTGCGGTGCGCGCATCCCGCTTTCTTGCCCCCTCGAACCTGACAGCCGAGGAGAACGCTGAGTTCTCCGTATCGGAGAACGCACTCAACGCCGATTCCATTCCGCTTCGCCAGGTCTTCAAACGCGACACAATATTCGTTTGCTACGTCGACGCCGGAGAAACCAGAACGTTCAATCTGATGTTGGAGCCCGGTCACGTGGGGTTTTCGCACGGCCGGGATCTTGAAGTGAAAGTGGGCAAATCCGGACCCAACGATCCCGTTCACTGCGTGTATCGTGAAAACCGCGTCCCCGAGCCAGTCGTTGAAGTTGCGCCCGGGCCGCTTGAATTCCACCTGACCAATGGCACGTCATCGCGCTTCAGGGCTTTGGCCTTGAAGATTGTGAATCCG
Organism: Rhodobiaceae bacterium; assembly: GCA_009885515.1. Taxonomy (GTDB): domain Bacteria; phylum Pseudomonadota; class Alphaproteobacteria; order Micropepsales; family Micropepsaceae; genus SZUA-430. The sequence continues at coordinate 2,758 of VFKO01000263.1, forward strand.
GAACGGTGGAGCGTCAAGCTCGCCGATTTCCTGTCAGGCTCGCAACTTCTGTCGACGCAGACGTTTCTCGACCTCTTTCCTTCGGAAACGCTGATGAGTTCCGGCGGTCTGGCGGTTAAGCGCGTGACGCTGCTCTTCACCGACCTTAAGGGGTCGACGGCGCTGTACGACCGGATCGGCGACATGAAGGCATTCAATCTGGTGCGCCAGCACTTCGGCGTTCTGCGCGATGTGATCACGGCCAATGAGGGGGCGCTGGTCAAAACCATCGGCGATGCCGTCATGGCAAGTTTCACCGAACCGTCCAATGCGGTGCGCGCAGCCCGGGACATGCTGACGCAGATTGCTGAGTACAATGCGGCCGCAGGAGAGGAGATCATCGTACTCAAGATCGGCGCGCATTGCGGCCCATGTCTGGCGGTCACACTGAACGATCACCTCGATTACTTCGGCCAGACAGTGAACCTCGCGGCCCGCGTGCAAGGCTTGGCGGAGGCGAACGAGATCTGGTTGACCGACGATTTGTATCGGCAAGCGGGCTTAAGCCCGGATCTCAAGGACTATGACGCCGATCAACTTAGCGTTCGGGTCAAAGGCATCGACCGCGAAGTTCTCGTGCACCGATTGCGACTTCAAAAGGCCGGACACCCTCGTGGCTGAAGACACACCCACCCGCAAACTCGCCACCATCGTGGCCCTCGACGTCGCCGGCTACTCGGCGCGGACGGAGGCTGATGAGGCGCGCACGACGGCGGAGGTGGCGGCGCTGCGCAAGGTCATTGAAGGGATCGCCGCGAAGCACGGAGGCAGGGTATTCAACACCGCCGGCGACGGCTTCATGCTCGAGTTCGGCTCCAGCCTCTCAGCTGTCGAAGCCGCCTTCGAACTCGCCGAAACCTGCGAACCCAAAGTCCGCGTCGGCGTCCACCTGGGCGATGTGGTGGTGCAGTCGAACGGCGACCTCCTCGGCCACGGCGTCAACGTTGCCGCGCGGTTGATGGCAAAGAGTGATCCCGGCAGCGCGCTCGTGTCCGCCACTGTGCGCCAGACAATACGCGGTCCACTCGCCGGGCGCTTGCAATCGCGGGGTCTGCTCAAACTCGACAAGATGGCCGAGACGATTGAGGCGTTTGCGCTTGCTTCAGCCGCGCTGTCGCCGAACGCTACGCCGTCCGCGCCTGTCAGACCCTCCATCGCCGCGCTCAGGTTCGCCAATCTGGGCGGCGATCCGGAGCAGCAATACTTTGCCGACGGCATGGTTGAAGACGTTCTGACCGGCCTGTCCCGGATCAAGGGACTGTCCGTCATCGCACGCAATTCGAGCTTTGCCCTCAGCAACGCATCTGTCGATGTCCGCAAGACGGCGGGCGAGCTTGGCGCGCGCTACGTCCTGGAGGGGAGCGTTCGCAAGAGTGGAGACCGCGTGCGCGTGACCGCACAATTGATTGAGGCTGAAAGCGCGCGCTCCGTCTGGAGCGCACGTTATGATCGCAAGCTGGATGAAATCTTTGCCTTGCAGGATGAGCTGGCCATGAGCGTCGTGGCGGCGATCGAGCCCAACCTGCGCGCGGCGGAGATCGAGCGGGTCAAGCGCAAGCGTCCCGACAATCTGGATGCCTATGATCTGCTGCTGCGCGCCTTGCCACTGATCTACCCCGCGATGCCTGATGGCGCAGCCCAGGGAATTCGACTGATCGAAAAAGCAATTGCCAAGGAACCGGATTTCGCCCAGGCGCACGCATTTGCTGCGTGGGCACACGAGATCGTGTTCATGCGCGGCGGCGGCCGCGACGATGATCGCGTTGCCGCCATCCGCCACGCTCAGGCGGCGCTTGCCCACGGCCGCGACGACGCCATCTCCTTGGCGCTGGGCGGCTTTGTCATGGGCGTGGTGGCGCATGATCGCGTCGCGGCACGGCAAGCGTTTGAGGCAGCGCTCGAGCTCAGCCCTTCGTGCGCGCTGGCATATATGTTGGGAAGCGTGGTGTATGCACTTGGCGGCGATGCGGCGAGGGCCATCGAGTGGGGCGAAGAAGCAATTCGACTGAGCCCGCGCGATCCGCTTATATACTCTCCACTCTTGTCCATCACGTTCGGTCACATTGTGCGAGGCGAAGACGAAGCAGCGTTTGTGGCGGCGCAAAAGACCCTGCACGCAAATCCGACATGGACAACGTCGCATATCCTCATGGCTGCGACACAGGGCCGCTTAGGGGATGTCAAAGGCGCGGCGGCGTCTGCAACACGGGTGCTCGAGTTGCAGCCTGACTTCACCATCAGCGGCTTTTGCACCGCGTTTGGACTTCCGCCGTCAGTTGCCACACCGCTTGGTGAAGGTCTGCGCCGGGCAGGTCTTCATGATTGACAGCGCAACGAGCCGCCGAGCCGTTGGTCGCGGATTGCGCCGATCTCTCTGTTGAACCATTGTCTTTGTATCCAACCCCAACGCAAGCGGAGCTATCGATGTCAATTGAGGAAGTCGGTGTTGTCAGCGATATCGTCGGGTCCGTCGCTGTGGTTTTGACGCTCTTTTTTCTCGCGTTTCAAGTCAACCGCGCGAGACGGGAATTGGCCCGGGAGAATGCGCGCGCGATGATACGCCACAACAGCGAAATCTTGTTGCGACTGTCCGACAATCCAGACCTGTTGGATGTCTACATGAGGGGGCAAAAAAGCTTCGAGAGTTTGACCGAGGCCGAGCGCATCAAATTGGGAAACTGGCTTTTCACCTGGGTCACCGAGACCGAGCAGGGCTTTATTGATCGGAAGCAAAAAGACTTTTCGGGTCTCGATCTCGACGGGTATTTGGAGGGACTTGCGCTAGTGTTTCGAAGCGACGGCGGCAAAGCCATGTGGCCACGATTGAAGGGATGGTTTGACCCTGACTTTTGCGAAGCACTCGAGCGTCAAGTGGCAAGGTCCAGCACGACCATGATTGAGCAAATCACGGACCCGGCGTGGCAACCGTCGCCTCCAGCGCAACACCGCTGACAGCGCTTCCGGCCACCCGCTTGCTGACCCACAAAATGTGCTAGCTTCCGCCGCAAAGGGGAGACTCCATTGTCCGATACGGCTGCCAGACGCCTCGCCACCATCGTGGCCCTCGACGTCGCCGGTTACTCGGCGCGGACGGAGGCTGACGAGGCGCGCACGACGGCGGAGGTGGCAAGCCTGCGCAAGGTGATCGAAGCCATCGCCGCCAAACACGGCGGCCGCGTCTTCAACACCGCCGGCGACGGCTTCATGCTCGAGTTCGGCTCCAGCCTCTCAGCCGTCGAAGCCGCGTTCGAGTTGGCCGAAACCTGCGACCCCAAAGTCCGCGTCGGTGTCCACCTCGGTGACGTCGTGGTGCAACCCAACGGCGACCTGCTTGGCCACGGCGTCAACGTCGCCGCGCGGTTGATGGCACGGAGCGATCCGGGTTCGGCGCTTGTATCGGCTGATGTGCGACGCACCGTTCGGGGGCCGCTGGCCGAGCGTTTGCAATCGCGCGGCATTCTCAAGCTCGACAAGATGGCCGAAACCATCGAGGCCTTTACGCTGACCACCGCGCCCTCGGCCTCAGTTTCCGGCAAGTCAATACCAGCTCATCCTCAGAGCACATCGGACGGCTCGCGGATCGTCGTCCTGCCGTTCCGTGCCCGCGCCAATGACGATATTGAAATGGTGACGGCCGAGGGGCTGACGGACGATGTCACCACGCTACTGACGTCGGTGAGAGAATTGAGTGTCACACCGCGGAACTCGGTTCGCCGAACCCTAGAGCCGCACGACAACCCGGTGCAGATCGCAAAGGAACTGACCTGCAGATACGCGGTGACAGGGAGCGTGCGGCGAAGCGGGGACAAATTGCGCGTCTCCGTCGAACTCATCGACGTCAGCGACAATCAGCAGAAATGGTCACAAAAATTCGACCGTCCCGCTGAAGATATTTTCGCCATTCAGGACGAGATCGCCAAAGGCGTTGTGGCAGCAGTAGGCGGCGTGATCAACCGGGCAGAAGGGTTGCGTGCCTTGCGGCAACATCCCGACAGCCTGCAAGCCTGGGAGTTGACGCGCCGCGCCATGTCTATCAGCTGGGACTGGCGGCCGGCGACATTGCAGCAGGGGATGCTGGATGCACGCAAGGCGCTTGAATTTGATCCGAACTATGCCCTGGCCCATGGTTGGCTCGCATGCATCCTTGCCTGGCGTGCCGCGACCGGCTGGACTCTTAATGTCGAGCTTGAACGCGCGGAAGCCATTCGCGAGGCAGACGACGCGGTCAGGTTCGGCTTCGACAACCCTGAGGCTCTCTGGCCGGCGCTGACTGCCTACTGGGTGGCCGGAGCTCCGGAGCGAACAATCGCGGTCTTTGAGAGATCGATCGCGCGCCAACCTGATATCTTCCTGACCATGCCCTTCGCCATGGCTATCATCGGCACCGGCTATGCGCGGGCAGGACGTGTCGAAGAGGGACTGGCATTGATCGGGCAACTCGAAAGCGCCTATCCGCATGACCAATGGGGCGCTGTTTGGACGCGGGTTAACGTAGGCTACTCGGAATTGTGCCGAGGCAATTATGCCCGCGTCGCCGAGGTGTTGGTCAATCCGCCCTCTGAACATGACGGCATGTGCCGGGTCGTGGCGCTCATGAATCTCGGCCGGGACGATGAAGCCAAAGAGCAGTTCCTGCGCCTCAGGAAGGCCAATCCCGCAATCGCACTTGACCACTTCGTCGAGTATTTCAAGGATTACTCTGCCGATCGCAGAATCGGTGCTGAGCTGTCCGCCGGCCTTGCCCGATTGAGGGACTTGCTGAAGGCCTCGGGTGAGGCGACATGACCGGCACCACCCGCAAACTCGCCACCATCGTGGCCCTCGACGTCGCCGGTTATGCGGTCAAGTTGACTCTTCTCAGTCTTCCGCCGCCACCTCGTTCAACGCCGTGACAAGCGGCATGAGCGTGACCCCGTTTGCTTCCTTGTAGGATTCGGAACCGGAATAAACGACGATTCGGCGCTTTGCCTTGATATCATCGCACGCGGAGTAAAACCCGCGCTCGATCGAAGGCGACCGCGACTTCTTGATTTCAATAGCCCATCGCCGTGTTGGAGAATATTCAAGCACGAGGTCGATTTCATTGCCATTCGACGAACGGTAGAAATAAGCCTTTGTTCCGGCGCGCGCGGCGGCGATCAGCGCTTCGATGGCAAATCCCTCCCAACTCGCACCGGCAACAGGATGTCCCAGCACGTCGTCGAGTGTCGTCAGGTTCAACAACGCGTGCAACAGTCCGGAGTCACGCAAATAAATTTTCGGTGACTTCACCAGACGCTTGCCGGTGTTGGCGCTCCACGGCTGCAACCGCCGCATCAGCAGCAGGTCACTCATCAGATCGAGATAGTGCCCGGCCGTGTGCCAACTCGTGCCAAGGCTCTGCGCGAGACGCTGCGCGTTGAGGAGATTGCCATGCGAATGGGCGAGCATCGTCCAGAAGCGCTCAAGGGTTTCGGCCGGTACACGTATGCCGAACTGTGGGATGTCACGCTCGAGATAGGAGCGGATGAACGTGTCTCTCCAGCGTCGGCTCTCGGCATCATCGGCAGCAAGAAAGCTGGCGGGAAACCCGCCGCGCAGCCACAGGCTGTCAAGCGATGCATCAACCGACGGGATCACCTCTTGCGGAAGGAATGGGGTCAGCTCGACGAATTCGATACGCCCCGCAAGGCTCTCCGATGTCTGGCGCAGAAGCTCAATGGCTGCCGATCCAAGGATGAGGAACTGACCGGCCTTCTCGCCGGCGCGCCGGCGCGCATCAATCTCACCGCGCAGCACCGAGAAGATCTCCGGCATACGATGGATCTCGTCCAGGATGACGAGTTTACCTCGCTGCGACCCCAGATAGGCGAGCGGATCATTCAATTTGCGGCGGTCGGAGGGTGATTCAAGATCGAGATAAATCGAGCCCGCCTTTTTCAGCTTGCCGACTTCCAGCGCGAGTGTAGTTTTGCCCGATTGGCGCGGGCCGATCATGGCCACGGCTGGAACGTGCTTGAGCCGCTCAAAGATGATAGCTTGAAGGTGGCGCGAAATCATGATCCATGCAAACTCGCATATAATATACGAATTTGCAATAACACTGTAAACCGCATATATTACAATGTGTTAGATGGATGTCGAGGCGCCAGAATCTCAAGCGCCCCACTCACTGGGTCTGCACGGGCCACATACCAATGAAAGCGTCGCATCATTGCAGACAGTGGCCCGACTATGCGACTGAAGCACAGCAAGGAATTCGAAGGGCAAGCCGCAGCAAATCGACATGACCGACACCACCCGTAAACTCGCCACCATCGTCGCCCTCGACGTTGCCGGCTATTCGGCGCGGACGGAGGCTGACGAGGCGCGCACGACGACGGAAGTGGCAGCACTCCGCAAGGTGATCGAGGCCATCGCTGCGAAACACGGCGGCCGCGTCTTCAACACGGCCGGCGACGGCTTCATGCTCGAGTTTGGCTCAAGCCTCTCAGCCGTCGAAGCCGCCTTCGAACTCGCCGAAACCTGCGAACCAAAAGTCCGTGTCGGCGTCCACCTCGGCGATGTCGTGGTCCAGCCCAACGGCGACTTGCTTGGCCACGGTGTCAACGTTGCCGCGCGGTTGATGGCGCTCGCCAATCCCGGCTCCGTCGTCCTGTCGGCCGATGTAGAACGCACTGTGCATGCACCCATGATGCAATGCTTGCGCTCCAGGGGAACAGTCAAACTCGACAAGATGGCCGAGATGGTTGAAATCTTCGAGTACGTCCCCCAGGCACGCGCGCGCAGAAATTTTCAAGCGCGCCTAACCAATTTTTGGATGAAGCGTCGAAATTATTCCTCTTGGCACGCCGGAAGTGTGGTGGCAGGCGTCCTCATCATTGCTGGTCTGGCTGGCTGGTATATGTTTTCACCGTCGACGCCGCACACGGCCAACAACGCCCCTGATGCATCGATTGCCATCCTCCCCTTTGAAAACCTCAGCTCCGAAAAAGACAGCGCGTTTTTCGCTGCAGGCATTCAGGATGAAATCCTGACGCGCCTGACCAAGATCGGTTCGCTGAAGGTCATTTCGCGGACCTCGACCGCTCATTTGGCCAGTAGGCCGGAAAATCTGCCTGAGATCGCCAAATTGCTCGGCGTCGCTACCATCCTCGAAGGCAGCGTGCAGCGCCAGGGCAATTCAGTGCGCGTCAATGTCCAGTTGATCAAGGCGGCCACCGACGGAC
>VFKO01000169.1 GCA_009885515.1 Rhodobiaceae bacterium
CTTCAGCGCCCACGTGACCGCCCGCTTCAGGACAGCACCTACGGCCTCATCGAACGCATTGACAATATCGGGGACATTTTCGCTCACCGACGGTTTGATCGACTCAAAGCTCTCCGACGCCACGATCTGCCCGAGAGCCGGCCGGATCAGCTTAAGATTGAGCCGCACCCGGACAACCGTACCGCCCTCCGGCGTTTTCTCGGCCTGAAATTCGCGCAGCTCCGTCTTCAGTACAAAGTCCGACCGGAGCCCGATACTCTGGCGGCCGACCGAAACGATTTTCTGCGTGTTCTCGAAAGACTGGATCAGCAACTGCTGTAACATCCGCGGTGCCCGGTCTGCCCAGCGCGCACCACCCATGTACTTCACTTCGAGTTGGGACGGCGCAATCGCGATGCGATCGGTATCGATGCCTTTGGCCGTCGATGGTTCGTCCACCACCAGCTGCCACTCCACCGTCGGCAGGTCGTCCGGAAACGTACTTTTGGGCGACAGCACATAAAGGTCCGGCGGTGGTCCGGCGCCGAAATTCGGCAGGCTGCAGCCCACCAACCCTAGCGCTGCCAACGCCACAATCGCAATCCGGCAATAGCGCATTAGCGGCCCTCTCCAGATTTGTATTCAACAGCTTTGTCGCCAAAGATAAGTGACGACGGGCTCGACTCCAAACGCTGCGCCGCCCGGTCAACTGAAGCGATCATCTGCCGCGCATCGCTGACTGCAAGCAGCAACTCCGGCAACCCATGCCGCGCGAAGTCACGTAACGGTCCACGTGCGTCCGCCATGATCTCCCGGATTTCACCTGCCACACCTCGCACATCCGCCAACGTGCCCTTGGCGTCGCCCGCAATGATATTGTCGAGATTGGCAGCAATGCTATCAAACTTGTTGGAGGCTTTGGCCAGGTTTGACGTCAATTGCTCAACGTGCGCGATCGCCATGCCGAATTTTTCTTCATTGTCCGGACTCAAGAATGTCGTTAACCGGTCAAGCACCGCATTGCCACGATTGATCAGTTCCGGCGCCCCCGCAAATAATTTCTGAAACGTCGACTTGCGCGTCTCGATAACCGGATAGTCCTCATTGGCCTTGACCTCAAGCTTTTTGGATTTTGGCCCCCCGCCCGCGATCAGGATAGCAGCGACCCCCGTCAAGCCTTGCGTCTCGAGGCTGGCGTAGGAATCGGTTTTCACCGGCGTGTAACGTCCAACCTGGATACGCACCAGAACATTGCTGGGATTGTTGGGATCGAGCATCAGATCGATGACCTCGCCAACCTTGATGCCGTTATAGAGAACATCGGCGGCCTTCGAGAGCCCCGACACCGACCCCTCGAACTTCAAATCGTAGAGTTGATACTGACGATTAAACTCGAACTTCCCGATCCACATCAGGAACAGAAACGTCAGCAGCGTAATGCCGATCGCGAAACTTCCGATCATCAGATGGTGGGCGCGGGTTTCCATACTCTGTGCTCCTCAAATCCTATGCCACGGCATTGCGCGTCTTCGCGGCGACAGCCGCCCGCCCGCGAGGTCCATGAAAATACTCCTTGATCCAGGGGTGATCCTGTCTCGTCATTTCGTCGATTGTACCGGTCACCAGAACCCGTTTCTCGGCCAACACCGCAATTCGGTTGCATATTGCATACAGACTATCGAGGTCGTGCGTCACCATAAAGACAGTTAACCCAAGCGTTTCCTGCAAGTTCTTGATCAAATCGTCAAAGGCGGCGGCACCGATCGGGTCAAGCCCTGCCGTCGGTTCATCCAGAAAGACAATCTCGGGATCCAGCGCCAAGGCGCGCGCCAGGCCTGCCCGCTTGCGCATGCCGCCCGAGAGCTCCGAAGGAAACTTTGGTCCCGCTTCCACAGGCAATCCCACCAGCGCGATCTTCACCGCCGCAATTTCGTCCAGTAGATACTGCGGCAAGTGCAGATGCTCTTTGAGAGCGACCTGAATATTTTGCGCCACCGTCAGCGACGAAAACAAAGCCCCATCCTGAAACAACACGCCCCAGCGCCGCTCAACCGCCCGCTCCTCTGCAGACGTCATGTCGCTTCGCGCTTTACCAAACAGCCCAATGCGTCCCGCCGCCGGTTTGTTGAGCCCAAGGATCGTGCGCAACAGCACCGACTTGCCCGTACCTGACCCGCCAACAATCCCCAAAACTTCGCCACGATAGATATCGAGATCGAGCTGGTCATGGATCACCTGCGAACCAAACTGGTTGCGCACCCCCCGAACCTCAATGATCGCTTCGCGCTCCATGGTTCAGATCCCGATATTGACGAACAGGATCGAAAAAACCGCGTCGATAACGATGACGGTGAAAATGCTTTCGACCACCGACGCCGTCGTCCGTTGCCCGACGGACTCGGCACTGCCTTCAACTTTCAGCCCTTCATAGCAGCCGATCATCGCGATCATCAGGCCAAAAACCGGAGCCTTGATGAAGGCAACAGCGCCATCCCAAAAATCCGCCGCACTGTAAAGCCGCTCGATATACATTTGCGGCGACATGCCCAGGTCAAGCCACACCACAAGCCCGCCACCCATCAACCCCATCATCGCCGCAATGAAGCCCAGTATGGGAACCATGATGATCAGCGCGATCACCCGCGGCAGCACCAGCACTTCCATGGGATCAAGACCCAGTGTGCGCATGGCATCGATTTCTTCGCGCAACTTCATCGACCCGATCTGCGCCGTAAACGCGCTGCCCGAGCGGCCAGCGACCATGATCGCGGTCAGCAGGATCCCCATTTCCCGCAAGAACCCGGCGGCAACCAGATTGACCGTAAAAACTTCAGCCCCGAACTTCTTCAGCTGATCGCCACCCTGATAGGCCATCACCGCTCCAATCAAGAACGTAATCAGAGCAACGATCGGCACCGCGTTCAGTCCGGTCTGCTCCATATGATAGACCGTCGAAGTCACGCGCAGCCGCCTTGGGTTCACCAGCGTTTTGCCAAGCGTTTCCAGCACCAAACCAAAAAAGCCGACAAGGCTGAGAACAGTTTGTCCTGCCTCTTCAAGCGCATGCCCCATACGCACGATCAGATTCGTAAAAATATTGCCGGGATGGGGCTCAACCCTGACCGGCCGGTCGCCCTTGGCGACGGCATTCAGCAGTGTCGCTTGCGGCCCCGTCGCACCGGCAATTGTGACCTTGGCACCGGCGCGCTCAAAAGTCCGCCCGGTCCGGTAGATCAGCCAGGCCCCCGCGGTGTCGAGTTTTCCCAAATGCGACAGATCGAAAGTAACAGCCCTTCGCCCGCGCGTATCGAGGTGATTCAAAAGCTGGTCGATGACGGCGGCATGGCTCACCACCCAGTCGCCAAGCGGACGCAGCACCAGAGATGCCGCATCGTCCGACACTTCAAGCCAAGTCTGAGATGCCGTCGCCTGGTCTGACATGCGTTAACGCCGCACCGCTTGGAAGTACTGATGATCCGATTCGCCGAGTGTGCCCGCCTGCCGGAATCCCAGCAAGACCGCGCAATACACACACGTCACACAGAAAGCACGAATCGCTCCCGGGTGATCATCGGCACATCTAACCCGCTTGTGTTAAGACAAAGTTCAGCCAGACTTCCAAGCCTGCGCTAGCGCAACCAGCGCGCGCAACAGGAATAGCGATGACCACCGCAACCGAACCCTGTCTCGCAGAACAACAAGGGACCCCGCCACCCATGCCGTTCATTCCGGTCCGAAAATCAGAACTCGTCTCGGCGCTTGCACAAGATGGCTTGTCTCCAGGACAATCGCGCGATTTCAACACGCTTTGCATGTTTATCGGCGCCTATTTTCACCACGACTTTTATGACGAATTGACCGAACTCAAAGAAGCTTATGCGCTGTTTGCAAGCAGCGAACCCCAAACCCTGAGCCGCGAAAAACTCGACCGCACTGAGGCGTACTTAACACTCAGCGCCACATTTGAAGGTGTTCTCAAGCGTGCAAACTTTAACGAACTGACCCCTTCAGAGGTTGAGCATCTTGGCGGCGAGCACCCATTGTTGGACGTCAAAACCCGCACCCCGCTCGATATCTACGAAACGGTTCGCATTTTTTACCGCGGCTTGAAGACGGAACTGGTGACTCAGCCTTCCCGCCTGGCAAAGAAAAAGCAAGTCCTGCAGGACGTATTCGACGACGTCGTCGTCTTCGTGCGCTTCAAGTCAGGCGAACTCAACCCCGGCAAAAGCCGCCGGAGCCCGAAACTGCCTGGTGGCACTTCGGCCGGATCGATTCTCATAAAATCGTTCCGCGACATCGCGCGCAGTGAATTGCCGATGCTGCTGCCCGAAGTTCAGGTTGTGATGAGCCGCAAAGACGCGCTCTTCCTGGGTGGCCCCGCAATTATTGGAGGCATACCTGTCGCCTTGAACATTATTCCTGCACTCTCAATGGTACTGGTAGTGATCGGCGCCTATCTCGGATTTTCCGGCGAAGTCTCCCAGGACAAATTGATGAAAGCGGTTGGCGCCCTTTCGGCGCTCGTCGGCGCGGGCGCCTTCATGTTCCGCCAGTATTCGAACTACTCCTTCCGCAAACTCAAATATCAAAAACGTCTTGCCGATAATATTTACTTCAAGAACGTCAACAACAATTCGGGCGTCTTCGAAACACTCATCGGTGCGGCCGAAGAACAAGAAGTCAAAGAGGTGATCCTGGCTTATCACGCCTTGCTGACCGCTGGACCGGCCGCCAACGCAGGCGAACTGGACCGCCGCATCGAATCCTGGTTCAAGGAAAAATTCGGCAGCGAAATTGACTTTGAGGTTTCCGACGCCTTGAACAAGCTCGAAGGATTGGGATTTTTAACCCAAATTGACACCAAAATTGCCGTCTGCCCGCTGGACGGCGCACTTTCCCGCCTCGACATGTTGTGGGATCGGCTCTACGACTTCTCCACCGGGGACGCAGCCGAACAAACGGCGAAAAGGGCTTAAGCAGGGGAATATGGCACAGCGCGACGCAACCACGCGCCAAAGCGCACTCGAGATGGCGGGCATTGCCAGCTTGATGCGCTGGCTTGGCTTTGTCCCGTGGGCAGTTTTGCTGCTCGCTATTTTTGTTCAATGGCGCGATTTCGGCGGCGTGCTGGAATCCCAGCGCAACAAAGTTTTCGACTATTACCAGAACGAGGCGCCTCGCGAATTCAAGGACGCCTTCGTCCGCTACATCGACATTGACGAAGAGAGCATCAGGCGCATCGGCCAATGGCCATGGCCCAGAACAACGCTCGCAAAAATGACGAGCAATCTTCGCGATGCCGGCGCGGCCGTCATTGCCTTTGACATGGTCTTCCCCGAACCTGACCGGACGTCGCCCGACCTGATCTCAAAGGGCCTGCCGCGCGACCCCGCATGGGACGCCACACGAGCCCAGCTCGTAAGCCTGCCCAACAACGACCAGGTCTTCGCACAAACCCTGCGGACAACGCCGTCGGTCCTCGGATTCATTCTGGGAGATCGCAACACCGGCGGCAAACCCATTCGCAAGGCCGGCATGGCTCAAGTCGGCGACAGCGAAAGCAAACTGATCGACGCCGTCACACCTTTTCCCGGCGCAACGGTGTCGTTGGACCTGCTGCAAAGGGCGGCACCAGGGTCAGGCTCGTTCAACACTATTCCCGACAGCGACGGCATTATCCGCCGCGTACCCTTGTTTGTGGCGCATAAGGGC
>VFKO01000208.1 GCA_009885515.1 Rhodobiaceae bacterium
CGGACGCGGGCTATGTGGTTTTGATCCCGCTCGCGGCTGTCGTGTTCGCTTCAAGCGGACGCCACCCGGTCGCCGGTTTGTCGGCGGCCTTCGCCGGTGTCGCGGGAGGATTTGCCGCGAACTTCGCGATTACGCCGGGCGACGGTATTTTGTCGGGCATGACGCAGGCGGCGGCGCAGTTGATCGACAAAACCTATACGGTCGAGATCACAGCGAACTGGTATTTTCTCTCAGCCATCGTACCGGTCTATGTGATCGTTGGCACGCTGGTGTGCGAGTGGATCGTCGAACCGCGTTTGAATGCAGGGGCGAAATGGGTGCCAGTCGCGCCGCCACCGCTCGATGTTGATCAAGACCGGCGCGAGGCGCGGGGCCTGCGCTTTGCGGGCGTCGGGTTCCTGCTGGTGCTGGCGCTCGTGGCCTTGCTCGCGTGGGGACCGGGATCGCCGTTGCGCGGCGACGATGGGTCGTTCGATCCGTTGTTCAAGTCGATGGTGGCGATCATGTTCCTGGTCTTTCTCGCTTGTGGCATCGGCTACGGCGTCGGCGCAGGCTCGATCAAATCCGACAAGGACGCCGTGGTGCTGGCCGGCAAAGGCGTGGGTGAGATCAGTGCTTATCTGGTGCTCGTCTTCTTTGCTTCGGTGTTCGTGGCTTTGTTCGGCTGGTCGCATATGGGAAGCCTGCTTGCCATATCGGGGGCGGAGACATTGAAAAGCGCGGGCCTCGAGGGTGCGCCGGTGATCTTGCTGGTGGCCGTGATCTTGCTGGCGATGGGATGCGATCTTTTGATCGGTAGCGCATCGGCGAAATGGGCAATCCTGTCGCCGATTTTGGTGCCGATGTTCATGCTGCTCGGGATCGCCCCGGAAGCAACCCAAGCGGCCTACCGGGTCGGTGATTCGACGACCAACATGATCACGCCGTTTATGAGCTATTTCCCTCTGATCCTGGTGATGGCGCGGAAGTATATGCCCGACTATGGAATCGGTTCGATGATTGCCTTGATGCTGCCCTATACGGTGGCGTTCTTTTTGGCCTCGGGCGCATTCTTCATAGCCTGGTTTTCGCTAGGCTTGCCGTTCGGGCCGGGGGTGGAGAGTTTGTACGTGCCCAGCGGCGGTCAATAATTATCTGCCCTTCGTATACTGAGATCCAGCTTGTACTGAAGTCTGCGTCTGATTCTGGCGGCCTTTGCGTCCGGGAGAGGGTGATGGGCGGGCGGGGGCGAAATCAGAAGCGGCGGCAAGTCGATGTTAACAATGGCGGCGGCCGTGGGGTCCAATTCAAGTGCCTGCACTTTCTGCGAGACCAGTTCGTAGATTCGGCGGCGGTGTTCTTCCGGCAGCGTGCCTTGCAGAATCCGCATCGCGTCAAGTTTGATGTGTTTGTAGAATTGATTGATGCGGTGACTTTGCGTCATGTCGAGCGAGTGAAATCGCGTTCGTATTTCGTCTGGATGGGGTATTTCAGTCACGAGGGCTGCGGGAAATGCCGCCCGCTTGATGTTCCGCATTTGCAAGACATCATAAAGATCGTCGTCTTCTCCGCCCCAACCCCGATAGGTCTCGTCATAGCCACCTACTCTTTCAAAGTCTTCGCGCGTGCAGATGAACGATCCCCATGTTTGGCGCGAGAGCGGGTCGGCCCGATAGTGATACCCCGGTTTCAATACGGGCAGCACTTTGGATACAAATTGCGGGTCAAGCCGCAAATCGGCATCGAAAAAACCTAGCCAAGGTGTCGCCGCCAGCTTCGCACCCAAATTGCGGGCGCGGGCGGCGCAAAAGTTTGGCTCATTTTCGACTTGAACCAGTTTTACCTGCGGAAATTTTTCACGCACCCAAGCGGCCGTTCCATCAGGACAGTCATAGTCAACGACAACACATGTGACACCGGCTTGAACGGCAATCCGCGGCAGCGTTTGCTCAAGGTGAGAAAGCCTCCCCTTGCAGGTGGTGATGTAAGTGAGTTGATTGGACTCTGGGGTCAATGAGTGAACTTCTTAATTTGGTTCAAACGACGATGGCGGGGAAATTGGCCAAGCTCGTCGAAGTCCATGCGCGGGCGATTGGGTTGAAGAGTTTCATGCGCGGCGCGAGC
>VFKO01000207.1 GCA_009885515.1 Rhodobiaceae bacterium
CAGCTATTTTGACAATGACGGCGCATTCCGCTCCCGAGAGTGTCGGTGATGTTGCTGCGCGACCTTCCCACTGGACCCGCAAAGGTTACGACCGTCGCCTTTGCGGCGAGTTCCGGCCTTCGCAGGCGCAGCAGGGGAATGCACGGGTTGGCCCATTGCTGTCATCGGCAGAGTCCCAAATTTCCTACAAGCGGTCGCGCCATAGAGATAAGCGTCCGCCGTCAGCGAACCGCACAGAACGGACCAACACGAGATTTCCATCACCTGAGAGCTGGGTAGTAGATAATGGGATAGGCAATCATGGAACATTGGGGTCAGACCCCGATACTTTCAAGGGGCTGCAATTTTTCTGCGCTTCACATATATCGTCCCCCTAATTAACTGAGTCACCACGTGCGCGGGTAGCAGCATCCTTCATGCTGCGCCGCAGACACGGGGCCCATACGAGGTGCGGGACGCAAGGCACTTGTGGAACCAGTCACTGATATTTAGCGGAAAGGCTGCACCCGGGTGGGTCCCGCATCAGCGCAGCAGCACAAGAGTGCTGCAACGCGCGCGGGATGACATCGATTTTTGTAAGCTCCGTCTGGGACGATGGGTTACGACATTTCACCGCTTGGCGGCAACCTTGCCTTTCAGGCGCATGACGAAACCGATCACCTGGGCCACAGCCTTGAAGTGTTCGGGCTTGATGGTTTCGTCCACATCGACAGAGGCGTAGAGGGCGCGTGCGAGGGGCGGGTTTTCGATGATGGGGACATTGTGTTCTTTGCCGATTTCCCGGATCTTCAACGCGATATGATCCATACCTTTGGCGACGCAGATTGGCGCGCCCATCTTGCCTGCTTCGTAAGACAGCGCTACCGCGTAGTGCGTAGGGTTGGTGATAATCACCGAGGCGTTGGGCACGGCTGCCATCATGCGCTTGCGAGAACGTTCTGAACGAATTTGTTTCAGGCGCGCCCTGACGATCGGGTCGCCTTCACTTTGCCGGTGCTCTTCCTTGGTTTCCTGGCGTGTCATTTTTAAGCGACGCATGCGCTCAAAATATTGCCAGCCATAATCGGCGAGCGCGATGACGGCCAATACCGCCAGGGCCGCGAGCATCACTTTGGTCATCAGCGCCAGCAGCACCGGCATGATCTGGGTCACCGGCATCATGACAATGGCGAGCAATGATTCGCGTTCAGGCCAGAGCGTGGCGCCGACGGCCACAGCGATGGCGAGCGTCTTGAGCACGCCCTTGATAAAGGTCACCAGGGCCGCCCGGCCGAAGAGGCGCCCGAACCCTTTGAGAAAATTGAGCCGGCCGATGTCGGGTTTCAGTTTTTCCAGCGCAAATACCGGTGGATGCTGAACCAGGTGCGAGGCAATGGCGACGACAACCAAAATGCCGAATGGCACCGCGAGTATCATGAGCAGCTGGAAGCCAATGGCGCTGGCAATTCCCGGCGCTGATTCTGCGGTCAGGCTCATCGCATGCGGGTTTTCCAGATAGCCCGTCAGCATCTTGCGCAGATCGTGCGCGGTCGTCGGGCTCCACAGAATGAGAAACGCGGTGGCGGCGGCGAGCACCAGCCAGGCGGCTATGTCAGGAGATTGGGTGACGTCGCCGCGGGCTTCGGCCTCTTGCAGTTTCTTTTGACTGGGTTGTTCGGTTTTTTGACTGTCGTCGTTTTCTTCGGCCATGGCGGTTTGGCTCAGACCTCAGTGTGGCAAGAAGAGTTGCGCCTTGGACGTGAACTCGTCCAGGAACAACATCATCATGGTCGACAGTGTCAGCGCCAGAATCACGAATCCGGCCAGAATGTTCAGGGGCGTGACGAGAAAGAATATTTGCAGTTGCGGCATCATGCGGGCGACGACGCCGGCAGCGCCATAAACGATGAGGCCGAAGACAATGAAAGGCGCCGACATCTGAATGCCGACCATGTACATGCCCGACATCATGCCGGTGGCAAGGGTTGCCAGGTCACCCACCGCCGGAAACTTGCCGGGCGGGAACAGGTGGAAGGAATGCTCGATACCGGCGATCAGAAGGTGGTGCAGATCACTCATGAAGATCAGCGTGATCGCGAGCAGCGACAGGAACATCGAGATCAGCGCCCCTTGCACACCTTGCGTGGGATCCACGCCTTGCGCAAAGGCCAGACCCGTCTGGGTGGCGATGACGTTGCCGGCCACTTGCACCGAGCCCATCACCATCCGGAGCAGCAAACCGATGGCAAGACCGGTGACCACTTCCGAGAGCACAATGCCCGCGAGCGAGGGAATGGTCGCCGAGACATTTGCGGGGTAAAGTGTGCCAACCGTCGGCACCATGATCAGGGTCAGGCCCAGCGCCAAACTGAGCCGTGCGCGCGCTGGAATGGTGAGCTCGCCCAAGCCAGGCAAGGTCATGACCATCGCGCCGACACGCGAAAATACGAGCATGAAGGTCAGGATATCTGCCGGCAGAAGCTGTTGGAGTTCCGTCATCTTCCGCCGCGATAGCCCCGTTCAGGGCCGGATAATCATTTGCATGATCGTGTTCATCAGACCCGACATTGCTGCCGCCATAAGCGGTAA
>VFKO01000594.1 GCA_009885515.1 Rhodobiaceae bacterium
CCCATTGCCTCGTTCGCGCGCAAAGGCGCATTGAGCGGCCCGCTTGCAATCGCAGAGGCCGAAGGCACCAACACCTCCCTCGGCGGCTTCATCGATGTCGCGCGCAAGGCCCGCGCCGTTTTCACCGTGCCGATGGCGGCAAACGCCCACCCTTCGGGCCTGGTGACGCAAGCAGCCTTCGAAGAGATGGCAACAGCGATCATCGAAGAGATCAAGAAAGGCTGCGATGCCGTGTTGTTGGCGTTACACGGCGCAATGGTGACCGAGCAATACGACGACGGCGAAGGCGAGTTGTTGAACCGCATTCGCAAGATCGCGCCCGATGTGCCGATTGCCGTCGCGCTGGATTTCCATTCCCAGATGACCGACGCGATGGTCAAAGGCGCGACGATCATCACCGGCTATCGCACCTACCCGCACATCGACATGGCCGAAACCGCGCGCCGTGCGGGCCGCACCTTGATGCGTGCGCTGGTGGGCGAGATCAAGCCGGCCATGGTCTGGGGCAATAGGCCGATCATGAGCAGCACCTTGGTTCATACGCCGTCGCGCGAACCGATGAAAACCCTGATGGGCATGGCCAACGAGGCGGAGGAGTCCGGCCAAGTCCTGAACGCTTCCGTCTTCGGTGGTTTCCCGCAGGCCGACATCCCGCACCTTGCGCTCTCGGCCGTCATCGTTTGCGACAAGCGAACCGCCGAGGGCGAAACGATCTTGAACCGCATCCTCGATACGGCATGGGAAAAGCGCGAGGGCTTTCTCTTTCATCCCGAACCGCTATCGGTGCAGGTCGCGCGAGCCAAAGCTCTCAAGGATGGCCCGATTGTGATGGCCGATCACGGCGACAACACAGCGTCCGGCGGCACGCAAGATGTGATGAGCGTAATCGAGGAAGCCATCAAGCAAGGCCTCGAAGATGTGTGCGCCGGCCCGATCTGCGACCCCGCCTGCGTCAGACAAATGATCGAGGCCGGCATCGGCAGCGAAGTAACGCTCGACCTCGGCGGCAAAGTCGACATGCCTGCCATGGGCCTGAAGGGCAAACCGCTCAGAGTTTCCGGCCGGGTAAAATGCATCACCGACGGCGAGTTCAAGGTCACCGGCCCCATGGCCACCGGCAGCATAATTCGCATGGGACACACCGCCGTCCTCGACACGGGAAAAATGCTGATCGTGATCTCGGAAAAGCGCAGCGAGCCTTACGATCTGGGCGTCTTCATCCATTGCGGCATCGACCCGCGCAGCAAAAAATACGTCCTCATCAAGTCGCGTCAACATTTCCGTGCAGGCTTCGAGCCGATCGCCAAGCACATCGTCATGTGCGATGGCGACGGCTGCACCGCCTCGGACCTCAAGCTGTTCAACTACAAAAAAATCAATCGCCCGCTATATCCGTTCGATGCCGACATGCACATTGGCGCCAATGAGGCTTGATCCAGTTGGCAACCGGAATTGAGACGCAACCTGCCAGGCGCCGGGATTTCTGCTTGACTTTGTAGCCACATGTAGCTACAGTTCGGCACATGAAAACCGTCTCGATCCGCGATGCGAAAAACCGCCTGACCGAACTCGCCCGCGAGGTTGAGGATGGCGAGACGATTATTGTCACGCGCAACGGCACACCGGTGCTCGACTTGGTGCCACACAAACCCAAAGGCGGTTTACGCTGGCAAGCGATTGGCGAGTTCAAGCGCAAATACAAAATCAAGAAGCTCATTTTGCGCATCGCTGACGATTTTGATGCACCTTTACCTGAGGACTTCTTGCTTCGACCGCTGCCTGGGAAATGAAGGTTCTGCTCGACACACAGATCCTCCTCGCCGCGATCGAGAAAGGAAACCGGGCACTTAGCACGCGGGTGAAGCGCATCCTCGTGTCACCGGAGGCTGACATCTACGTCAGCGTGGCCAGCCTCTGGGAGATCGCAATCAAATGGCGGCTCAAAAAACTCGATCTCGCGCAGCCTCCAGAAAAACTACCCGAACTCATCGCAGGGATTGGCATGGGTCTCTTAGTCATCGACGCCAAACACGTGCTCTCCTCCGTCGAACCCCAACCGCTAACTCGCGATCCATTTGACCGCCTGCTCCTCGCCCAATGCAAAGTCGAATCAATGCAACTCCTCACCATCGACCGCGCCCTGCTAACACACCCCCTGGCGTTGCAACTGCAGTAAGGGCTTGTCCATAAATAACTACTACATTGAGACTTCAGAAGTCGGCTGAAACAGCAGAAATACACTCGCGACCGACTCACTTATTTATGGACGAGCCCTAAACGAATGACCGGGGACCCGGGCACGGACCTGAGAGCTCTAACCACTGGGTTGCCTGAGCTGGCATCGTGCCTTATCAAATCGATCACCGCTGCGCCCGTTGAAAGGCACCACCATGAACTTCGAAGTGCTCAATTTCGTCAGCCAAACTGTCGCCGCGACCGGCGTCATCATTTCGCTGATATTCGTCGGCCTCCAAATCCGCCAGAGCGCAAAGGCCGTACGCTCCGCCACAGCCCAGTCCGTCCACGACAATTATGCAACCTGGTATTTGTCACTATCCGGCAATGCCTCCGCACTCGCAACATCAGCCAAGGGATTTGTTGATCTCTCATCCTTGACTCCCGCGGAAAAGGCGCAATTCGTTTGCACCATGATGGCGTTCCTTTCCCACTCGCAGAACGCCTTTTATCAGTGGCGGGATGGTGCACTGTCACAGCATTTGTGGGTTGGCTGGGAAGCACTGATGATGAACCTGGTCAATACACCAGGCGGCGCCGCATTTTGGCAGGAACGCAGCTATGTATTCAGCGAAGATTTTCAGGGACATGTAGCCATCATCATGAAACGCACACCCAATCCCGGCGCACGAGCCTTCGGCGTGGTACCGCTGTCCGGGCAAAAGACAACTGTCGAAGCGAATTAGCACATCGAGTCTTCGATTGTAGCAACGAACCCAGGCATTGCGACAAACTTGGTCCAATCCAACATACTTTCGCCAAAGTCTCGCCCGAAACCTCCCGCCATGAGCGACACCGAAATCTCACCCGCCGAACGCCTCGCGCGTCTGCGCCTTATCCGCAGCGACAGCGTGGGTCCGGTCACGTTCTGGGCCGCCATCGAGCGCTTCGGTTCGGCCCGCGCGGCGATCGAAGCGCTCCCCGCACTCTCGCGAAAATCCGGCAAGGCGCGGCCGATCACCATCATCTCCACCATTGAGGCTCAAAAAGAACTCGAGGCCCTCTCGGACTTCGGCGCCCAACTTCTCACCCCCGGCGACCACACCTACCCCGCAACCCTGGCAGCGCTCGACCAGCCGCCGCCACTCATTACGGTGAAAGGCGACGCGCAAATTCTAAACCGCGACGCCATCGCCATCGTTGGCGCCCGCAACGCCTCCGCCCTCGGCCATCGCTTTGCACGCGGGATCGCTCGCGATCTGGGTGAAGCCGGATTTGTCATTACCTCAGGCCTCGCCCGCGGCATCGACACCGCCGCCCACAAAGGCAGCCTCGAAACCGGAACCGTGGCTGTAATGGCCGGGGGGATCAACGTCATCTACCCACCTGAGAACGCCAGGCTCTTCGACGAGATCGTAGCCAAAGGCGCGATCATTGCTGAAATGCCCTTCGCCTTTCAGCCTACCGCTCAACACTTCCCGCGCCGCAACCGCATCATCTCAGGCCTTGCACGCGGCGTGCTTGTGGTTGAGGCAACCCTCAACTCCGGCTCTCTCATCACCGCAAGGCTGGCTGGCGAACAGGGCCGCGAGGTCTTCGCCGTTCCGGGCTCCCCGCTCGATCCGCGCGCCAGAGGCACCAACAGTCTGCTGCGCCAGGGCGCCATCCTCACCGAAAGCGCCGACGATATATTCGCGACCCTGCGCCCCGCTGAATGGCAACAGCCCGCGCCCAAATCCCCTGAGAGCTTCACCGCCCAACCCCTCCCCGGTGACGACAGGCTAGAGGCCGAAATTCTGCGCCATTTGGGGGCCGCACCCATCGAATCGGACGAGCTGGTACGCCTCCTTGGCGCCACACCCGCAGCGGTTGCAACGGCGCTTCTGGACCTGGAATTCGCCGGTCTGTTAACCCGCCACCCAGGCCAAAAGGTCTCCTTGGCAACCGCCGGGTAACCAACTAATTTATTGAATCTAAAGCATTTTTAGACACGTTGGCCCACGATGCCGCACCCGTTGGTTGACTTGGCAACAAAAATTAGACCACTGTCCGCGCCCAAAAACTAAGGTCCCCCCAAAAGGAACAACAACCGAGTGGCCGCAAGCAATGTCGTGATCGTTGAGTCGCCAGCCAAGGCAAAAACGATCAACAAATACCTTGGCACGGACTTCAAAGTGCTCGCCTCTTACGGCCATGTCCGCGACCTCGCGGAAGAGGACGGCTCGGTCAAGCCTGACGAAGATTTCGCCATGTCGTGGGAAATCGCCGAACGCGCCGCCAAGCATCTGAATGAAATCACCGCGGCCGTTAGAGGCGCGAAAAAGCTGATCCTCGCTACCGACCCTGACCGCGAAGGTGAAGCCATATCCTGGCACCTGCTCGAAGTACTCAAACAAAAAAAACTCCTCAAAGACGTCGCCGTCGAACGCGTCGTCTTCAACGCGATCACCAAGAACGCCGTGCTCGAAGGCATGGCCAATCCGCGTCAGGTCGACAACGAACTCGTCGACGCCTACCTGGCCCGCCGTGCCCTCGACTATCTCGTCGGCTACAATCTCTCGCCCGTCTTGTGGCGCAAACTTCCGGGCTCAAAGTCGGCCGGGCGCGTTCAGTCGGTGACCTTGCGGTTGATCTGCGAGCGCGAACTCGACATCGAGAAATTCCGCGCCGAAGAATACTGGACCATCGACACCCTTCTCAACACGCCCAGGAGCGACCAGCTGACGGCAAAGCTGACCAAACTCAACGGCGAGAAGATCGAAAAATTCTCGCTGCCCAACGAAGCCTCGGCGCTCGCCGCTCGCGCGATCATCGAGCAGGGAAAATTCTCGGTCGCAAGCGTCGAATCCAAACCGGCGCGCCGTAATCCCTACCCGCCATTCACGACCTCGACACTGCAGCAAGAGGCCTCGCGCAAGCTCGGCTTTTCCGCCAGCCACACCATGCGTGTCGCCCAGCGCCTCTATGAAGGTGTCGACATCGGCGGCGAAACCGTAGGTCTCATCACCTATATGCGTACCGATGGCGTCGATGTGGCGCCCGAAGCGCTCGCCCAAACACGCAAACTGATTGCCAAAAATTTCAGCGCCAAACATTTGCCGGCAAGCCCGCGCGTCTACAAGTCAAAAACCCGCAACGCCCAGGAAGCGCACGAAGCCATTCGTCCCGCCGACGTCGATCGCACGCCGGAGTCTCTGAAGTCGCTTGAACCCGACATGCTTAGGCTCTACGACCTCGTCTGGAAGCGCATGGTCGCAAGCCAGATGGAATCAGCCGAATTCGAACGCACAACAGTCGACATCGAAACCCCGGACGGACGCACAGGCTTGCGCGCCAATGGTTCGGTGCAGGTCTTTGATGGCTTTCTTGTCCTGTACCAGGAAGGCCGTGACGACAGCGCGGACGACGAAGACGGCGACCGCCTGCCGAAAGTAGCCCAGGGCGATGCCTTGGGTGTCAAAGAAGTCAAACCGGAACAGCATTTCACTGAACCACCGCCGCGTTTTTCTGAAGCGTCTCTGGTCAAGAAAATGGAAGAGCTCGGCATCGGCCGCCCTTCGACCTACGCCTCGACGTTGCAGGTCCTGCGGGATCGCAAATATGTCCGCATGGAAAAATCACGCTTCGTCTCGGAAGACCGCGGCCTGCTTGTCACCGCCTTCCTCACCAATTTCTTTGAACACTACGTGCAATACGCCTTCACCGCCGACCTCGAAGATCAGCTCGACCAGGTCTCTGAAGGCAAACTGAAATACAAGGTTCTGCTGCGCGACTTCTGGACCGGCTTTGACGCCGCCATCAAGGGCACCGCCGAACTGCGCATTACCCAGGTCCTGGACACACTCAACGAAGTGCTGGGCTCGCACATCTTCCCGGCCACCACCGACGGCAGCGATCCGCGCAAGTGCAAGATGTGCGCCTCCGGCGAGCTCGGCCTGCGTCTGGGCAAGTTCGGCGCCTTCATCGGCTGCTCGAACTACAAAGTCGAGACCGGCGAGAAATGCAGCTACACCCGCCAGCTCGCAGCCTCCGGCGGTGACGGCGCCGCCGAAACCCGCACCTTGGGCGTCGATCCCGAGTCAGGCCTCAGCGTCACCATGCGCGTTGGCCGCTTCGGTCCCTACCTCCAGCTCGGCGAAGGCTCGAAGGAAGAAAAAATCAACCCCAAACGCTCCAGCATTCCCAAAGGCGTTGACCGCGCAAACCTCGATCTCGAAACCGCGTTGAAACTTTTGTCGCTCCCGCGCGAAGTTGGGCTCCACCCTGAATCGGGTAATCCGATCGTCGCCAATTTCGGCCGCTTCGGACCCTACATTCTGCACGATGGCGCCTACGCCAACCTTGAGAGCGACGACGAAGTTTTCACCATCGGCATCAATCGCG
>VFKO01000138.1 GCA_009885515.1 Rhodobiaceae bacterium
ACGAAGTGGAGTGCGGTGGCATCGACTCGTGTGAATCAGGCGTTGTCGTCACCGGCACACTCGCCTTCGGCGGCTAAATCGATACGCACAACTTCATAATTGAAGTGCAAAACCCCTGCGCAACAACGCAGGGGTTTTTTTGTGTCGCGGCCATTGTCCACACCCTAACTCTCGCACCATGCTTGGCATTGTCACTGATTCGGTTTGCGCATCTGTGGCGTTGAAGACTCACCGGGCGCCGCTTGCCGTTAATGAGTTGTCAACCCTGCCGGTTCACACACTACCGGCAAGCCAATGGCACAGTATTCTTTAGAGAGAGGTTCGGTATGAAGACGAGTAAATGGAAGGCGGGATTGTTCGGCGTTGTCTCGATGACAAGTCTGGCGACCGTGGCGCAAGCAGAAGAAGGCGCATGGGGCCCGTTCACGGGCGGCGCAGCGCTGACTTCGGACTATCGCTTTCGTGGCATCAGCCAGTCTGATCGCGACGCCGCTGTGCAGGGTTTTCTGCAATACGATCATGCATCAGGCTTCTTTGCCAATGTGTGGGCGTCAACCATCGATTTCAATGATGCTGCCGACGCCAAGGTGGAAGTCGACTTTACCGCAGGCTACAATTTCAAACTCGGCCCTGACACCACCGGCGGCGCAAAGGTCGTCTACTACTGGTACGCCGACGCCGACATCCCAAGCGGAGACGCTGAATACGACTACTGGGAACTCATCGGAAGCGTCGGCCACGATTTTGGTAAGTTCTCGATGTCCGGCGAGATTGCGTACAGTCCGGACTATTTCTTTGAAACCGGAGACGCTTGGGCCGTCACCGGCGGCGTCGCGGCTCCCGTCATGGACACATTCCTGTTCTTCACCGACGGCCTCGAAGCCTCTGCTCATGTCGGGCACCAGTGGATCGACAAGGAGTTCGTGGGCAACGACCCGAACGAAGACCGGTTGGCCCCACCGGACTATTTGTTCTACGACTTCGGCGTAACGGCAAGTTGGGGACAGTTTGCACTCGATGTTCGCTGGGTCGACACCGACCTGCGCACTTCCGAATGCGCTTTCACCCAAAACTGCGAAGGCGGCATCGTCCTCACGGTTTCAGCGGAACTTCCGGGCTAAGCCTGTTATCGCCGGTTGAATTGGACCAAGAGGGAGCGGACCAACCGCTCTCTCTTGCTTTTGCGGACTTGGACCCCATGAGCCACCTACCGCTTGCGGGGGACGTGGCTGCGCGGCGTTAGGCGGCTCGCAGACGACTGTGTCCCCCGAAGCCCGCAGGGCGAAGGGGGATGGAGGGCTTTGCAATTCAGCGAAACTCGTACTAATCCCTGCCCAAAAACTCCAGCACCGCCGCCTTGAAAGCCTTGTCGCCCACCGTCGACATATGATCGCGACCCGCAATGATCGTCACCTGTGCACCGGGAATGGCGCGGGCCAACATCGCAGACCCACCCGCGATCGTATCCTTTTCTCCCACCACGATCAGGGCCGGCACCGACAGGTGGCGGAGCTCTGCCTCATCGAACACGAGCCGTGGTCTGGTCATGCAAAGCGCCAGCGCCTCCAAATCGTTCCTGCCTTGCTCCGCAAACAAACGGAACTGCCGCGGCACCGCACCCGTCA
>VFKO01000628.1 GCA_009885515.1 Rhodobiaceae bacterium
AGTTCTGGAAAGGCCGCGCCCATCTCGCTGACGAGTACCGGCACGAGGCGCCACATTAGAGGGTCTTTCGTTCCCAGAATGTGGGCGTGGCGCATGGCGCGGCGCATGATGCGGCGCAGGACGTAGCCGCGGCCTTCGTTTGAGGGAAGGACGCCGTCTGCAATCAAGAATGATGCTGAACGCAAGTGATCGCTGATGACACGGTGGCTGGCGGCGTGGACGCCGTTTGCGTGTTGGCCTGAAGCTTGAGCCGAGGCATCGATGAGATGGCGGAACAGGTCGGTGTCGTAGTTGTCGGTCTTGCCCTGGAGGATCGAGGCCATGCGCTCGAGGCCCAAGCCGGTGTCGATGGACGGTTTGGGCAGCGAGACGCGTTTGTCCTTCGATACCTGGTCGAACTGCATAAAGACCAGATTCCAGAATTCGACGAAGCGATCACCGTCCTGGTCCGGCGAGCCTGGTGGTCCGCCCTGGATCTTGTCGCCGTAGTCGTAGAAAATTTCCGAACACGGTCCACATGGACCGGTGTCCCCCATCGACCAGAAATTGTCCGACGAGGCAATGCGGATGATCTTGTTGTCGGAGAAGCCCGCGATTTTCTTCCAGAGGGCGGCGGCTTCATCGTCATCTGCGTAGACGGTGACCAGCATGCGATCGGTGTTGAGCTGGAACTCTTTCGTAATGAGGTTCCAGGCCAGTTCGATTGCCGTGTCCTTGAAATAGTCACCAAACGAGAAATTGCCAAGCATTTCGAAGAAAGTATGGTGGCGGGCGGTGTAGCCGACATTGTCGAGGTCGTTGTGCTTGCCGCCGGCGCGGACGCATTTTTGCGAGGACGTGGCGCGGGTGTAGGGCTTTTTTTCCTGGCCGGTGAAGACGTTCTTGAACTGCACCATGCCCGCGTTGGTGAACATGAGCGTCGGGTCGTTGCGCGGTACCAGCGGCGACGACGGCACGATCTCGTGGCCATGCCTGGCGAAGTAGTTGAGAAACGTCGAGCGAATATCGCTAAGGGCAGTCATGGGTCAGCCTACAAATCGCGGAAATGCGGAGTGTAGGGTGTAGTCGGGCAAGCATACACCTGTCCAGAAAAGAGCGGTGGCCCGAGCCTCGGAGGGGGCATTGAGGCTCGGGCCGATCTCTCCACTTTCGCTGGGGGGCCTTTGAAGGGGTGGAGAGAAACTGTAATTTTCAGTCTTCGCCGTCGTCGTCTTTGTCGGGCGTGGTTGCGAGCGCGTTGCTGAGCAGGCCCGCGTTGGCGCGAACTGCGGCCTCAATTTTGGCGGCCATTTCCGGATTCTCGCTCAAGAAGACTTTCGCGTTCTCCCTGCCCTGCCCGATGCGCTGGTTCTCGTAGGAGAACCAAGAGCCGGA
>VFKO01000303.1 GCA_009885515.1 Rhodobiaceae bacterium
AAATCGTGATCCCGCGCGCCTTTTCTTCCGGCGCCTTGTCGATCTGATCATAGGCCGTGTACGAAGCCTGGCCCGTCTTGGCCAGGATCTTCGTGATCGCAGCCGTCAGCGATGTCTTCCCGTGATCAACGTGACCGATCGTTCCGATATTGCAGTGCGGCTTGTTCCGCTCAAATTTTGCTTTGCCCATTCGAATGCGTCCTTGAAGTCTTGTCTGTAGTGTTGCGTTCAGTCCTTCATCAGTGTTGGCCGGTCTGGCCGCAACTGCTGAAGCCAAGCCCACCTTCGAAGCGAAAGCTTGGAGCGGGTGAAGGGAATCGAACCCTCGTCGTAAGCTTGGAAGGCTTCTGCTCTACCATTGAGCTACACCCGCCTTCTCCTTCGCCCGTTCGGGCATTTCATTCTTTCGTCCTCTCGGGGCTTGCAAAGCCGGTATTCGCATGATCCAAATCCACTCGCCCTCACCGTTTGCGCAGTGAAAACTGGTGGGGGAGGTAGGACTCGAACCTACGAAGGCGTCAGCCAGCGGATTTACAGTCCGCCCCCTTTGCCACTCGGGACACTCCCCCAAAATGGACATACTTCGGCTCGCGCCGCGTACGTGCTTGCTCCGGCCTGTTATGAATTTTATCCTATCTTTTGGGATCGCGCCTGCGTGTGCCCACAAAAGCTGGGGCACGAGAACGGGGCTTATGGCCAAATACTCCATGACTTGTCAACTGGTTAACCCCATTCTTCCACGAAACTCCGGAGCGGCAGAATGACCAGGCACAGAGATAAGAACCGCAGAGCCGACCACAAGGACCGGAACGACACAGGCGGAATGATTTGGCTCTGGGGAACCCACGCCGTCAAGGCCGCCCTGAAAAATCCCGCACGCAAGTGCCGGAAAGTGCTGATTTCGCAAGGCGCAGACCCGGAAATTCTGCAACACGCGGCTCACTCAAAAGTCATCGTCGAAAACACTGATCACACAGCAATTGAGCGCGCATTGCCGCGCGATTCCGTTCACCAGGGCGTGGCATTGCTCGCCTCGCCACTGGAAGAACAGGACGTCGCATCCGTCATAGAAGCGGCGAAGCGGCCATGCTGCCTCGTACTCCTCGACCAAGTCACTGATCCGCACAATTTTGGCGCCGTTATCAGATCGGCAGCCGCCTTCGGCGCCTGCGCCGTCGTTGTTCAAGACCGTCATTCGCCGCCTGCAAGCGGTGTTTTGGCCAAGGCTGCCAGTGGCGCGCTTGAAACGGTGCCAATAGTCCGGGTCGTCAATATCGCGCGAGCCTTGGAACAACTGGGGGAAAATGGCTTCCTGCGCCTCGCGCTCGCCGACGAAGCGGCCAAACCAGTGGAAAGCCTGGATTTGAAGCGGGATATCGTTTTGGTGCTCGGCTCGGAGGGCGAAGGGCTTCGCCGCCTAACTCGTGAAAGCTGCGATATGTCGATTCGATTACCGACAACCCCGGCCATGCCCAGCCTCAACGTCTCGAACGCCGCCGCAGTAGCCCTCTACGCCTGGGCTATCGCACAAAGAACCTAAATCAATAGAGGGCAGCGACCGTATCGACTGTTGGTCCACCGTAATCTTCGATGAAGACAAGCACTTTGAAACCGCTTGTCGTCTTCACGCGGCCGTTTTCATCACGCACCAAAACGCCTTTGGTGCTCATCGTACCGGTTTGCGGATCAACGCGGAACTCCGGCACGCGGCCACGATACTTTGTCGTAATCAGCTGGAACAAAGTTCTCGCGTTCTCCGTCGAAAGCCGGATACAGCCGTGCGACGCCCGTTTTCCCAGGTCTTTCTCACCTTCCGGCGCTGAGCCGTGAAGCGCCAGGCCGGACTGCCGGCCTTCCGTGCGCCAGTCAAAAAACATGGCGTAGGGCATCGGGGACTTCCATTGCCTGGACGTATAATCTTCGTAGGCCCGGCCACGATCCAGCTTGAATATGCCCTCTGGCGTATTCGTGCCAAGCTTCTTACCCGATGGCGACACCACCTCTTCTTCCAGACCCGTCGACACCGCCCAGCTATATTGCAGCTGATAAACGCGGTCTTCTTGCTTGGCGAGCACGAACATCTTTTGCGCCCATGCGCCTTTGTCGGGCGTCGCCTTGCTCACGTAGAGGAACAAATCAAAATACTCGAGCACCTCTTGCGGCACGCGGCTTCGCAGGCGGGCTTCAACCGGTTCCAAATCCATCGGCATCTGGTCGGGCGCTTGCGTCAATCGAAGTTTGGAGAGCTCGTTCGCGTGCACGGCCGGCGCCACTATTCGTGGCAATTTCATTGCTGGTGCTGCAAAATCGCGAGGCTCAATCTCAATAAATGGAAGGTTCGCGCGGACCGCCATCGCCCGATGACTTGTCGCGTGCACAGGGCTCGCCATTTTTGATGACTTAAACAGCGTCTCAAGCGCACCGCCGCCTTGACTGACGAAATCGTCAATCGCCGGACGCAAATTTTCCGCTTCTGCGTTCAATCTCTCGCCGTTTTTACCCTGAAGCAAAATATACGAGCCGAAAGAACCAGCAGACACGACAAAGACTATGCTCAGCGCTCTGAGCCAGGAACCCATGGCAAACCCCTATTCCAGCCCGGAGTGTACGTATATCCGGCCGTTCCTCAATATCTCGTTGCAACAAAGGCGCTTAACCCTCGGTGGTTGAAACCTTTTTGCAACGCTGACTTTCGGGGAATTTACCGTCTTCTCCCCGCGCAGGCCTCAATTCGTGTACGCAACCACCGGACCGACAATTTCCTCCCGGCCGTCATAGTTCTCCACAAACACCACCGCGCGATATCCATCCTGCAGCAAAACTGACCCGGCCTCATCGCGCAGCACCCGGCCCCACCGGTCAGTTGACAGGCGTTCGTTCATCGCCAAAACCGGCACTTGCCCGCGCGTCGTATTTTGAATCTTGTAAAACAGTTCCTTCGCGTGTTTGGGGTCCAGGCGAATGCAACCGGCGGAATCGCGCTTGCCCAGCCTGCGGATTTTCGATTTGCCGACTGCCGCATGGATCGCAAGCCCCGACTGGCGGCCATTATTCATCAAGTCATAGAACATGGCGTAGTGCATGGGAGCGTTGTCCCACATTTTTGACCAATACCGCTTGTGCATACGATCAGGATCGAGTTCAAAAATACCTTCCGGCGTATTCGTACGAACCTTACGTTCGTGATGCAGTTCCAATTTTTCACGGCCGGTTGAAACCCGCCACTCTGAATAGGGTATAATTCTGCCATCCGCGTCACGCTGGAACACGAACATGCGTTGCGCCAACGGCCCGCGGTTGGACTTGCTGACATACATAAACAGATCGAAATAAGATTCGATTTCGTCAGGGACACTGGCAAACAGCCTGCGCTGCGCAAGGTTCGTAAGCGGCGCCTCTTCCGCATCAAGTCCCGCCGGCGGTTCTGGTTGCGGCGCCACGACTGGCACTTGTTCCAATGGAACAACCACAACCGGTGCATCCGCCTGCTCAACTTGTGGTGGCAATTCCAGCGCTACCGGCGTTGCACCTATACTGGGCGCATCACTCGCTGATTGATTATGCCTTTCCATCGCCAAAACAGGCGCAGCCTTCGCTGCGGATTCCGCTTCGGATCTGGCTGTGAATGGATCTTGGCTACCAACGCTGCTTGCAGACACCAAAACGGCAAAAATACCCAACGCGAACGTCACTTGACGCGGCATGAAAAGCCCCCAACTGGACTTCCCCGCACCGGCCCTGATCCCCATCAGCAGTCCGGCCCCTTCTGTGTTTCAAACTTGAAACATTTCCGTGTGCAATTCAACTACTCAAAAGGGTAGCGGCTACGAGAGTCCCGTACGCATCAACAACTCATCGTAGAATATACCATCGACACATAACTCTCGTTCGAGTTGTCCACACACGTTAAATCCGAAGCGTTCGTACAACCCGCGTGCTGAGTCGTTTCCTGCAGTCACATGCAGAGTTGCAAACTTGGCCCGCCCGGCGAACTCACCGCACCGCAGCATATCCATTGCAGATTGCATCAATAAATTCGCAACCCCTCGCCGGCGAAATGCAGGACGCACATAAACGGCACCTATCTCCGCATTGTGCGCTAATTTGACGCGCGATTTTAGGGACACAACTAAAATACCGCCAAGTACTCCATCGACGTCCGCTCCCAGTGTTCGTGCAGCACCCGCCAGCCGCTCTCGCCACCATGTCAGCGGTTGCCCGGCTTCTTCTTCCCAAGACGACCCAAAACTTTCCGGCGCAAGCCGCAAACCCTCAAGTCTGATGTCGCGTACCGCGACAGCATCGTCCGCTCCAAGCACGCGCACTGTCGTCACGCCGGCGCGCCTCCGAACCGCGCCTCCCAAGCGATCACCTGCTCTGGCGGAATTTTGGCAAACAACACCGGTGGAACCTCAAATGTCCGGCCCGGCTTGAGCACACTGATTTCGCCGGCAATCTTGCCCTTTGGCCATTGCAGTTCATCAGGCGCAAGACCAAGACTGTCCGCCATCGCTTTCGCGGAAAACGGAATAACCGGCGACGACAATATCGCAAACAACCGGATCAAATTGATTGCCACCCGCACACTGACGGCGGCAGCATCCTTGTCCGTCCGTATCGCGGTCCAGGGCGCCGCGTCGGCCAGGTATTCATTTCCCAACACCCAGATCGCGCGAAGCTCTGCCGCCGCCTTTCGCAGCTGGATGTCCTCCAGAAACGCCGAGTACAAACCAAAGCGCCGCTCCAACTCGTCCGTGAGCTTGGTCTCCTTCGGCCCAAGTTTGCCGCCCTCAGGAATAACACTGCCCCATTTGCCTTGTGTGAACTTCAGAGTCCGGTTGACGAAATTTCCCAGCACATCCGCCAAGTCCTTGTTCACCGTGTCGGAGAAATGTTGCCAGGTAAAAGACGCATCCGAACTCTCCGGTGCATTCGCCGTCAAATACCAGCGCCAAAAGTCCGGCGGCAAAATCTCCAGCGCCGTATCCATGAACACACCACGCTTCTGGCTGGTCGAAAACTTGCCGCTGTAATAGTTCAACCAATTGAAACCCTTGATCTGGTCAACCAGCTTCCATTTCTCGCCGGAGCCCAACATCGTCACCGGAAAGCCAACCGTGTGGAACGGCACGTTGTCTTTGCCCATGAATTGAACATAGCGAACCTTGGCTTGCGCCTCTTCGCCAACCCACCACGACTTCCAGTCGCGCGCATTCGAACCTGTTGCGGCCTCCGCCCACTCGCGCGTCGCGCCGATATATTCGATCGGCGCATCGAACCAGACGTAGAACACCTTACCCTTCAGCCCTTCGACGTCGGGACGTTGCCCTTGCGGATTTCGACCCCAGGTCTCAGCATTCACCGGCACGCCCCAGGATAAATCGCGCGTAATACCGCGATCCTGCAGACCCTCATCCAACCACTTCAATGCGATCGAACTAACAAGTTGAGGCCATTCCACTTTGGAATTGATCCAGGCCCGCAACTCGTCCGAAAACCCGGATTGCTTCAAAAACAGATGCTTGCTGTCGCGAAATTCAATCTCGCTCGATCCCGACAATGCAGAGCGCGGCGACTTCAGATCCGCTGGGTCAAGCACCCGCGTGCAGTTTTCGCACTGATCGCCCCCTGCCCGGTCATAGCCGCAATGCGGGCAGGTCCCGATGACATAGCGGTCCGGCAGAAACCGTGCCTCGGCCTTGGAGAAAACCTGTCGCGTGGTGCGTTCTTCGATATGTCCATTCTCCCACAGCACTTTGGCAAAATGCTGGGTCAACTCCCGGTTCTGTGCGCTTGACGAGCGGCCAAAATGATCAAAGGACAATCCAAATCCGTCAGAGAGCTTCTTCTGAACACCCCACCACTTCTCGCAATAATCGGCGACCGGCAACCCTTCACCCAGGGCCGCAAGCTCTGCCGGCGTTCCGTGCTCGTCGGTTGCGCAAATAAAAAGCACCTCGCGCCCGCGAGCTCGCTGGTAACGCGCATAAACATCGGCGGGTAACATCGACCCCGCTAGGTTGCCCAGGTGCTTGATGCCGTTAATGTAAGGAAGGGCGCTGGTAATCAGGATTCGATTTTGGATCATGTTTCCCTGTCTCTCGCGCACCAGATAGATGAATCCGGCGCAAATTGGAGCGGGGACCATATAGAAAGGCCCATCTGTGAGCAAAGCATCCCTCCGGCTTGGCCTGACTAGCGAGTTCTGCTTTAACGCGACCAACCCAACAGGCCACAGAACACCATGACAACACCGAAGAACGGCCTCACCTATGCCCAGGCAGGCGTTGATATCGATGCCGGCGAGGCGCTGGTCGAGGCAATCAAACCGCTCGCCAAATCGACGGCGCGAGCCGGTGCCGACGCCGCTCTGGGTGGGTTCGGCGGATTGTTCGATTTGAAGGCGGCTGGATTCAAGGACCCGCTGCTTGTGGCGGGCACCGATGGCGTCGGAACCAAACTCAAAGTCGCGATCGAGGCGGGCATCCACGACACCGTCGGCATCGACCTCGTCGCCATGTCGGTCAACGACATCGTCGTGCAGGGCGCCGAACCTTTGCTCTTCCTCGACTATTTCGCAACCGGCAAACTTGATGTCGCGATGGCCACGTCTGTCGTCAAAGGCATCGCCGAAGGATGCCGTCAGGCAGGCTGCGCGCTGGTTGGCGGCGAGACGGCCGAGATGCCGGGCATGTATGCACGTGGCGACTACGATCTCGCGGGCTTTGCCATCGGCGCCGTCGAGCGCGATCAGGTCTTGCCACGCCGCGATATGGCCGAGGGCGACGTGGTACTGGGCTTGGCCTCTTCGGGCATTCACTCGAACGGGTTTTCGCTGGTGCGCCGCATCGTTTCGGACAACGCGTTGAAATACGACGCGCCAGCGCCCTTCACCAAGGGCGAAACGCTGAGCCGAGCCTTGCTGACGCCGACCCGAATTTATGTGAAGAGTGCCTTGGCCTTGATCCGCGGCGGGCAAGTCAAGGGCTTCGCGCATATCACCGGCGGCGGCTTGACGGAGAATGCGCCGCGCGTGATGCCGGACGATCTCGACCTCGACATTGATTTGGGCGCGTGGAAGTTGCCGCCGGTGTATCAGTGGCTGGCGCGCATGGGTGGCGTCGAGGAGCGCGAAATGCTGCGCACCTTCAACTGTGGCATCGGCATGATCGCAATTGTATCGGCGGAACACGCGACGCAAGCGCAAACCATCCTGACCGAAGCCGGCGAGCGCGTCTTCCGCATCGGCCATCTCATCAAAGGCAAGGGCGAGCCGGCAGTGCGCTATCGCGGGCATTTGAGCGCGTGATACGCGTCGCCATTCTCATTTCCGGCCGCGGCAGCAACATGCGCGCCCTCATCGACGCCGCACGCGCGCCCGATTATCCCGCCGAAATTGCATTGGTGATCTCAAGCCGTCCCGATGCGAAGGGGCTCGCGCTCGCGCAGTCGCTCGGCGTTGCAACCGAACTTGTCGATCAGGTGCGTTTCCGCCGCGAGAACCGCGACCGCGAGGCGTACGACAACGAACTGCACGATGTACTGACCAAGGCAAGGATCGAATTCATCTGCCTCGCGGGCTTCATGCGCATTCTATCGCCAGGCTTCGTACTCAAGTGGGAGGGGCGCAT
>VFKO01000271.1 GCA_009885515.1 Rhodobiaceae bacterium
CGCGATGGCAGGCAAGATGACCATGCACGCCGCGACGGCGGGCGGGATGACCATGCTCGGCGCGATGGCGGGCAGAATGATCGCTGGGGTCGTGATGGCCGTCGAGATGACCATGCTCGGCGCGATGGAAGGCACGACGATCGCTGGGGCCGTGATGGCCGACGGGACGATCACGCGCGCCGCGATGGAAGGCACGACGATCGCTGGAACAATGGCGGGCGTGATCGGGATTGGCGGCAAGTCCGGCATCATCCGCGGTGGCGCAAGCACCACTATTATGATCGCGGCTATTGGCATCCGCATTGGTACAATAATGGCTGGGACGACAGTTGGCGCTGGAATATCTCGCTGCGCTTCTTCGATGATTTGTACTGGTGGCACTATGACGATGCGTGGTGGGTTTGGGATGTTCGCAGTTTCTGCTGGCGCCAATCTGATCCGCACTGGGGTTACGGCGGCAGCTATCGCTGGCATGACCGGCACTGGCCCAGGAATTGGGGCAACCACCACTGGCGCTTCTGCTGGTAGGTGAAAATCAAAAGGGCCGGAGCAAAACTCCGGCCCTAATTCTTTGGCCAGGTGCGATAATAGTCCTGGTACCATTTCACGAAACGCGGGATGCCTTCGCTGATGGGTGTTTTGGGGTCGAAGCCCAGATCGCGGCGCGAGGCTTCGATATCGGCGTAGGTGCGGGCGACGTCGCCTTGTTGCATGGGCTCGAGCACATATTCGGCTTTGCGGCCGAGCGCGCGTTCGAGCGTTCCGATGAAGTCGGTCAACTTTTCCGATTTGTGATTGCCCAGATTGTAGACGGCGTGCGGCGGGGTTCGTGCCGGCTTGTGCGCCACTGCGGCAAGTATGCCCGCGACGATGTCGTCGATATAGGTGAAGTCGCGCCACATCTCGCCGTGATTGAAAACGCGAATTGGTTGGCCCTCGAGGATGGCTTTCGTGAACAGAAAGGCTGCCATGTCGGGGCGGCCCCAGGGTCCGTAGACGGTGAAGAAGCGCAAACCCGTCGATGGGATGCCATAGAGGTGGGCGTAAGTGTGCCCGATCAGCTCATCGGCCTTCTTGGTTGCGGCATAGAGCGAATTGGGTTGCTCGGTATCGTCGTCGATGGAGAAGGGCAGTTTGGTGTTTCCGCCGTACACGGACGATGAGCTGGCGTAAACAAAGTGCTCGAAGCTGGCGAACTCGCGCGCCAGTTCCAGCATAACGACCTGGCCCATGACGTTAGATGAAATGTAGGTGTAGGGGTCTTTGAGCGAGTGGCGTACGCCTGCCTGTGCGGCCAGGTGCACGATGTGCGTGATCGACGAGTGTTTGGCGGCGACAATGGCCATGGATTGTCGGTCGGAAATGTCGGCCTTCTCAAAGGTGAAGTTCTTGTTGGCCTTGAGGCGGGCTAGTCGCGCGTCTTTCAGCGACACTTCATAATAGGCATTGAGGTTGTCGACGCCGACGACTGTATCGCCGCGCGCAAGGAGGGCTTCGGCCACGTGATAGCCGATAAAGCCGGCGGCGCCGGTCAGAAGAACTTGCATGGTGTGTATCTCAAAAATGGAAGCACAGCCTGTAACCGAGAGCCGCCGTCAGGTAAACTGGGTGCGTGAGCCACAATTGCGCTATTTTGGCGTTGGGGGCTAACGATGGCTCAAATGAGAGGCACAAATGAGCGAGGCGGCAACACAGAGTGCTGGGTGGCGGACTTTTCTGCGCCTGAACGCAGGCATCAGGCGCATGACGGACAGGTACTTGAACTTGTGGTCGGTTCTGACCCTGATGTCGGTGGCGGCCATACTCCTGATCTGCATCGCCTTGTGGGACGTTGTTTCGCTTCGTCCTGTATTGGCAACGATTGGAGCAGGTCTGGCGGCGTTCCTCGGGCCAATTCCGGGAATTATTTCACCCGAGATTCGCGCCAAGTGGCTGGTGACAATCGGGGTCAGCGCCCTGATTGCGGCGGGCAC
>VFKO01000371.1 GCA_009885515.1 Rhodobiaceae bacterium
GAGTTGCCGTGGCCGCCGATGAATTTGGTCATGGAGTGGAGCACAATGTCGGCGCCCCATTCGATCGGGCGGATGAGATAGGGGGTGGCCAGTGTGTTGTCGACGATGAAGGGCACGCCTGCTTCTTTGGCAACGGCACTGATGGCTTCGATATCGACGACGATGCCGCCGGGGTTGGCGATGCTTTCGCAGAATATCGCCTTGGTTTTCGCCGACAATTGGTGGCGGAAACTTTCAGGATCTCGCGCGTCAGCCCATTTGACGTTCCAGCCGAAGCTCTTGAAAGCATGGCTGAACTGATTGATCGAGCCGCCGTAGAGCTGGCGCGCGGCGATGAACTCGTCGCCGGGATGCATGAGCGCGTGGAAGACCAGCAGTTGGGCTGCGTGGCCGGAAGCGGTGGCGACGGCGGCAGTCCCGCCCTCAAGCCAGGCGATGCGTTCTTCGAGCACGGCCTGGGTGGGATTGCCGATGCGGGTGTAGATATTGCCCGAGGCCTGAAGGCCGAACAATGCGGCTGCGTGATCGACATCGTCGAAAACAAACGATGTGGTCTGATAGATGGGCGTCGCGCGTGCGCCGGTCACCGGGTCAGGGGTGGCGCCAGCGTGGATCGAGAGGGTGTTGAAGCCGTACTCGGAGAGTTTCGAGTGAATGTTCATTGCGGTCCCTTTCGCCGGTGATTCGCTAAATCGCACAATCAACCCAATTCCTTGGCAAAGCGCGAGTATTCAATTTTGGGGCAGCAGTCCATGATGACGGTCAGTCCCGCTTTCCGGCCGCGTTCTGCGGCGGGTTCATTGATTACGTCGAGCTGCATCCACACGCATTTTGCGCCGGTGGCGATGGCTTCATCGACCACGGGGCCTGCGGCTTCCGAGTTGCGGAAGACATCGACCATGTCGATCTTACAAGTGATATCGGCCAGGCAGGCGTAAACTTTTTCCCCAAGCAAGGTTTGTCCGGCAAGACCGGGGTTGACCGGAATGACGCGATGCCCCTTGGCCTGGAGGAAGGCCATCACTT
Source organism: Rhodobiaceae bacterium (assembly GCA_009885515.1). GTDB lineage: Bacteria > Pseudomonadota > Alphaproteobacteria > Micropepsales > Micropepsaceae > SZUA-430. Next base: position 1,027 of record VFKO01000371.1, read on the forward strand.
CGTGGGAGTCCCGTGCCGGGTTTGCGGACGCGCCGACAAGGGCGATGGTTTTTGCGGATTTGAGTACACGAATGATCTGATCGTCCGGTGTTTCAGCCATGTGTCAGTGCCTCATGTTCAGCGTCCGCTGCATTTATCCGCTACAGAGCTACTTTGGCTGAGCGCCGCCCTTTCCGTGCGGCGGGGGTGTGAATCGCGTTTTTCGCTGCATGTGTACATGATAGCCTTTTCCGCCATTTCCATTTTCATTATTTGGCCGAGTTCCGCGAAAAACTTTAGTGTGCACGCAACATGCACGGTTTGGGACCGCGAGGCTCAACGTAGCTATAGTCTAGCGCAGGGTGGAATACAAAACAAGAACAAAATCGCCGCAGCGCTCTCCAGCTTGCGCTACCGCATGCACACATCTCCAGTACAAAAAAGGGATGTCATGTGCGCGATGCGGCGCTCTTCGTGCCGCTTCGCAGACAGCGGGACCCATACGAGGTGCGAGGCAAGTACTGGCACCCACTTTAACAACTGGGTGACGCGTAACAAGAATTTCACGCAAAGACGCCAAGAAGAACAGATTAAACCATCAAGAACACCAAGGACTCCAAGAGCAACAAGATGCACCCGAATTTCGCTCGTGCGAGCCGCGCATTCGAATTCTTCGCATTGACGCTTTGCACCCAAGACAAAGCACCAAACCATTGGTGTCCTTGGTGGTTCAATTTCTTTCCTTTATCCTCTGCGTCTTTTGAGTGAGATTCTTTTCGCTAGGTCACTCGTGGAACCATGCACAAATTTTTGGCGGTCAAGCTGCACCCGGGTGGGTCCCGCTGTCTGAGAAGCGGCACAAGAGCGCCGCATCGCGCGCGGGATGACATCGTATTATGTATAGGAAATGTGTGCATACGGTAGCCGCTTGCGAGGGAAGATACCAAGTTTCGCTACTCGTGCCATTTCGGTTCGCGTTTTTCGATGAAGGCGTGGATGCCTTCGTGGGCGTCGACCTCAGCCAGGTTTCTGGTCATGGCTTCGCTGGCGAAGATGTAGGCGTCGGACAGGCCCATTTCGAGTTGGCGGTAAAAGGCTTCCTTGCCGATGGCGATGCTGGTGCGGGATTTTGACGCGATTTGATGGGCGAGGTTCAGCGTCTCGGCGCGCAGGGCGTCGGCGGGCACGACGCGATTGATGAGGCCGATGTCCCTGGCGCGGGCGGCTGGCATCATGTCCCCTGTTAGCAGCATCTCCATCGCCTGTTTGCGTGCGACGTTGCGCGAAAGCGCTACCATGGGAGTTGAGCAGAAGAGACCGATGTTGACGCCGGGTGTTGCAAAGCGCGCCTCGTCGGCGGCGACGGCGAGGTCACAGCTGGCAACAAGCTGGCAGCCAGCGGCGGTGGCAATGCCCTGGATCTGGGCGATGACGGGTTTGGGCAGGCGGATGATGGATTGCATCAAGTGGGCGCATTTGTGCATCAGGCGTTCGAAGTAATCGCGGCCATGGTCGCCGTCTTGCCAATGAGGCGTCATTTCCTTGAGGTCATGGCCGGCACAAAAGGCCGGGCCATTGGCGGCGATGATGACGATCTTGGTTTTGTTGTCGTGAGCAGCTTCGTCCAGTGCTGCCTGCAGTGCCGCCAACAAGCCATCCGATAGGGCGTTGCGCGCCTCCGGGCGGTTGAGCGTCAGCGTCTGGACAGCATCTTCGCGTCTGGAGAGGACGAGCGTTGCATCATGGTTGGACATATCTGTGGGCCTTTCGCTGGAGCACGCGTCATTCTAAGGTGCACAAGCCCTAAGGCGAAATGCTGGTTTTTGTGTGGTAGTATTTTACCACTTGCGAATTTCGGCACTATTTGTGCGTTTTTTGGCGATGCCGCATTGACAGATGCAAAGGCGGCCTCTATCCACCGGCGCTTCATTTTGGACCACCAAGACGGAACACTTACGTCCATGTCGACCTATTCGGCCAAGGCGTCAGAGATCAAAAAGGACTGGATACTGATCGACGCCGAAGGGCTTGTCGTCGGTCGTCTGGCCTCTGTGATTGCGACACGCCTGCGCGGCAAACACAAACCTGGCTACACACCCCATATGGATTGCGGTGACAATGTCATCCTGATCAACGCCGACAAAGTCGTGCTGACCGGCAACAAGATGACCGGCAAGGTGTTTTACTATCACACCGGCTATCCGGGCGGGATCAAGGAACGCGTTGTCGGCAAGATTTTAACCGGCAAATATCCAGAGCGCGTCATGGAGAAAGCGGTTGAGCGCATGTTGCCGGGCGGACCTTTGGGCCGCCGTCAGCTGGGCCATCTGTTCGTCTATGCAGGGACAGAGCACAAGCACGAGGCTCAGCAACCCAAGACGCTCGACGTGAAGTCCATGAATCCGAAGAATGTGAGGCGCAAATAATGGCCGATGAAGTTCGCTCCTTCTCCGATGTGAAGGCAACGCTGATCAAGCGTCCAGTGCAAGAGGCCGCGCAGGCGGCCGATCCGGTCAGCAAGCGCGACGCGCAAGGCCGGTCCTACGCCACGGGGCGGCGCAAGAATGCCGTCGCGCGCGTCTGGATCAAACCGGGCGCCGGCAAGGTGACCGTCAATAGCCGGGAAGAGTCAGTCTATTTCGCCCGCGCGGTGTTGCGCATGATCTTGCGCCAGCCGCTGGTGGTGACCGGCCGCGAGACGCAGTTCGATGTTGTGGCGACAGTTGTCGGCGGTGGCCTGTCGGGCCAGGCCGGTGCGGTTCGGCACGGCATTTCGCGGGCGCTGGTCTGCTACGAGCCCGAGCTCAAACCGATCCTGAAAAAGCACGGCTTTATGACACGCGACAGCCGCATGGTGGAACGCAAGAAGTTCGGCAAGGCCAAAGCCCGCCGCAGCTTCCAGTTCTCGAAGCGCTAAGCAAGGCAAAGTTTCCGCGCCACGCGGATGTGAGCGGGGTAGAGGGCGTTCCGGCGACGGAGCGCCCTTTCGTTTTGGAGTAGGGCTCACACGAAGCAACGAAGATACGAAGGGATGGTTCTCATTTTTGAACTTCTTCGCTCCATCGTTTCTTCGTGTGAGATATTCTGTTATTCCAGCTCGAAGCAAATGCATTGAGATTCCACGATGATTAAGTTTAATGGCCTTCCCAAAGACTTCTTTGTGTTCTTCAAAGACCTCGCCAAGCATAACGAGAGGGCTTGGTTTGAGGCGAACAAGCAGCGGTACAAGGATGTCGTTGTCGGGCCGCTTTGTGATTTTATGGAGGCGGTGGCGCCTCGGGTGGCGAAGATTTCCAAGCACATTGTTGTTGACCCGCGGCCCAATGGCGGCTCGATGTTTCGCATTTATCGTGATGTGCGCTTTGGGAAAGACAAGCGGCCTTACAAGGAGAACGCTGGCTTACATTTCCGGCACGGTTTGGGGCGCGATGCGCATGTGCCGGGATTTTATATTCACTTCGATCCGAACGAAGTCTTTTTTGGTGGCGGCATATGGATGCCGGACCCCGGCGCCCTGAACAAGGTGCGCAACGCGATTGCCGGCGAACCGAAGGCTTGGACAAAAGTTGTTGCCGGCAAGGCGTTTGTGAAGGTGTTCAAGAGCATCGATGGGGAGGCGCTGGTGCGGCCGCCCAAGGGGTTTGATCCTGAGCATAAGCTGATCAACGACATCAAACGCAAGAGTTTCTTCGCGACGCGTCGCAGTACGGCAAAGGTTGCGCAATCGGCGGGCCTCGTTGATGAAGTGGAGAGCGCGTTCAAAGCCGCCAAGCCGCTGATGAAGTTTTTGTGCGACGCGCTTGATGCGCCGTTCTAGAGCGAGGATTTGATGCGCTTTGCCATTGCTGTTGCGCTGATGCTTGCCAGTGCGTGGGTGTGTGGTGCCGCGGAGCGGGAGCGTGGCTTGGCTGTTGGTGGGCTGTCGCGAACCTATACGCTCATCACGCCGGACCGGCAGAACGAACCGCTGCCGCTGCTGATTGTGTTTCACGGTGGCGGACAGACGGCTGAGCGGGCTCGCGTTTACACCCGGTTTGACCGGGAGGTTGAGCGAGAGAGGTATGTGGTTGTTTACCCGCAAGGGCTTGGCAATAATTGGAATGATGGGCGCACGGCTTCAGGCTTGACGGAGCGCCAGGCGTCGAGCGCCAATGATGTCGATTTCACCGCTCAAATCATCGCCCAGCTGGTGTTTGAGCGCGTTGCCGATGCCGGTCAGGTGTTTCTGGCCGGGGCGTCGAATGGCGGAATGATGGCGCTGTATGCGGGTTGCGCGCTTGAAGGCCGGGTCGCGGGGATTGCCGCTGTGGTTGCCAATCAGCCGGCCGACTGGCGCTGCCGCGCGTCTCGCATGCCAGCGATTTTTATTCACGGGACGGAGGATGAATACATGCCGTTCGCTGGCGGGCAGATCGCTGCGAAGCAGTCACGGCGCGATTTGGGGCGCGTGTTGGGTGCGTATGAAACGATTGCGCTCTACCGGCAGATGAATTCCTGCGCGGGCATCAAAGAGAGCAAGCGCCTGGACAACGACAAGCGCGATGGAACGATCGCTGTGGTGACAGACTACGAATGCGCCGAAGCAGCGTTGAAACACATCGTCATTGAAGGTGGCGGGCATACATGGCCCGGAACGCGGAGCGGGATGATTGCTGAGAGGGTGCTCGGCGGCACCAGCAACGAGATCAACGCAACGGCCGAAATCTGGCAATTCTTCGCGTCTTTGCGAGTGCGTTAACGCGGTCTTTAGCGCATTTTGCGATGCTGGCCGGTCATCGGAAGTGAGTGCCCGCGAATGTCTAACGCCCCACGTCGCAAGCAGCCCCTCGTCCTGGTATCGGAGGATTATAATCCTGAAATCTGGCAAACGCATGACGGGGAAAGCGAGACCCAGTCCTGGCTTGCGGTGGCGCAGGATCTGTGGGGGCGCGGTTGCTTTGGGCCAGGTCAACTCGATGCCATGCGCCAAGGAGCGGGGGGGCTGACGCTCGACAAAAAGAAGATCGTGGGGGCGCTCGGATGTTCGCTGGGTGGATTGGGCCAGGCGGCGGTCGAGTACGGCGCCTATTTTGATGTCTTTGAAAGCGATGGTGAGGTGCTGGCCTATTGTGAGAGCCATGCCGGCAAGTTGTTGAAGTTCGCCGCGTGGAACCCGCACGTACCCAACTTGAAGGCTGAGCGGTATCACGCGCTCCTCGCGTCGCGTGCGTTTTCGTTGACTGAGGATGTGGGCGTTCTCGCGGCCCATCTTGCCAATGGGTTGAAGGCGGGCGGCAATTTGTTTGTTGATGAGCTCTACGCGGCGGACGCATCGACGGGTCAATTGATCGGCCAAGCCATCGCCGGTCCCGGTCAGAAGTTCTATCTGCATTCGCAAGACGAAGTGCTGCAAGCCTTCAAGGGAACCCATGCTGAGTTGCGATCAAGCGCGTCCGCCAACGACTCTCTCATGGCTGTGATCCGCAAGGGTCTGATCTATGGCGAGGAGTTGGCGCATCTGTTGAAAGCAATCCCCCAACCGTTTGGCCGCCAGCGCCTGATGGCCTTCGCCAACGAGTTGCAGCGCGCGGCAGTGCTGTTTCAAGCGCTTGAGAAGGGGCTGGTTACCGCAGGGCGCTGTATTTTCTTTAAGTCAAAGTAGTTGTGAA
>VFKO01000244.1 GCA_009885515.1 Rhodobiaceae bacterium
CGCCATCGCGCCGAGCATGGTCATCCCGCCCGCCGTCGCGGCGTGCATGGTCATCTTGCCTGCCATCGCGACCCCAGCGATCATTCTGCCCGCCATCGCGCCGAGCATGGTCATCCCGCCCGCCGTCGCGGCGTGCATGGTCATCTTGCCTGCCATCGCGGCCCCAGCGATCATTCTGCCCGCCATCGCGGCGTGCATGGTCACCCCGCCCGCCGTCGCGGCGTGCATGGTCATCTTGCCTGCCGTCACGTCGCCAACCATCGCGCTGACCGTTCCGGTCTGCCGACGCACCTTGTCCACCCGGCGGACCAGGAGGATTGAAATTCGAGCCAGACCCACCTCCGGGTGGTCCGGGCGGATTTCCACCTCCGCCGCCGCCTCCACCGCCTTGAGAACCGGCGTTATCCTGACGATCTCGATGCTGGTCTCCGCCGCCGCCGTTGCCGTTGCCGCCGTTGCGCCAACCACCACCGCCGCCACCGCCGCCTTGACGGCCTGCGTTGTCCTGATGATCCCGTTGACCGCCGCCGCGACCGCCGCCACGCCCGTCACGGTCGCCGCGATCAGCCCATGCAGCGTCCGCAGCCACGAGCGACAAGCTCGCCAAGGCCGCAAGCGCCGGAGCTATAATTCTGAGTTTCATGGTGAGCCTCTCATCCAAATGTCCCCAACTTTGGCTTTTGCTCCGAACCGGCTGAATGGTGCATGAACAAGGTGTTCACCTTTACCTGCTCATTCTGGGCGAACAGCGAAAGGCATCACCTATGCGAATCATGTTGATCGGCGGCGCCGGCTATATCGGCTCATCCATCGCCCATCATTTGCTCGACCGCGGGCACGAACCTGGCGTTTTCGACAATTTGTCCACAGGATCAAGGCAGGCCGTACCCCCGGGCGTTTTCTTTGCCCAGGGCGACTGCGGAGATGGGACCACCCTTTCAGCCGCGCTCAAAGCATTTCGCACCGACGCCGTCATCCAGCTCGCCGCCTCCGTGCGCGTCGAAGAGTCGGTTTCTGAGCCCGCAAAATACTATTTCAACAACACAACCAAGTCGCTGACGGTTTTCGACACTTGCGCCAGGTCGGGCGTAGCGGATTTCGTCTTCTCCTCAACCGCCGCAGTCTACGGCGAGCCAGATACCGTCCTCATCGACGAGCAGGTTCCGACAGTCCCGGTCAACCCCTACGGCCATTCGAAACTGGCATCGGAGTTCATGCTCAAGGACATTGCCCGCGTCTCAGGCATGCGCGCCACCATCCTGCGCTATTTCAATGTTGCCGGCGCCGATGTGAAACTGCGCACCGGGCAACGCACGAAAGAGGCCACGCATCTGATCAAGGTCGCAGCCGAAGTCGCCGCAGGGCACCGCCCCCACCTCGACATCTACGGCACCGACTATGCAACGCCCGACGGCACCTGCGTGCGCGACTATATTCATGTGATGGATTTGGCGCTGGCGCATGAACTGGCACTTACGAAACCTGGACTGCCCAGCGAGACCCGCATCTTCAATTGCGGTTACGGCACCGGCAACTCGGTGCGCGAGGTCGTCAACGCCTTTGGAGAAGTTCTGAACCATCCACTCGCCACACGCGACAGGCCGCGCCGACCCGGCGACGCGGCGGCACTGGCGTGCAATTCTGCGAAGCTGAAACGCGAACTCGGATGGACACCCAATCACGCATCGCTCAAGACGATTGTCGAAACGGCATTGAACTGGGAGCGCAAACTTTCCGCGACGCCGGGCACATAAAAAAATGCCCGGCGCCTTGTGATGGTCTCACAAAGCACCGGGCTCATATCCACCCTGGCCGTAAAAGCGTGAACTGATGAACTATCTTTAACCGCATCAGACACCGCTCGCGCAACAACCCAGAAGTTAAAATACACAGCTTCATGCAAGCGCACGACTAGCGCGCGCG
>VFKO01000398.1 GCA_009885515.1 Rhodobiaceae bacterium
CCGGCGCCGCCACCACTTCGACCGGCAAGCCCAACTGCTCAAGCTGCGGCTTGACCACCGACGCATCACCAACGACTACAAACAGCAGCTTCGCCGGGTCGAGCTTGGCCCTGCCCGCAGCGTCGATCTCCGCCGCCGTCATCGCCGTGTATTTGCCCGCGAGCTTCTCATAGTAATCATCCGGCCGCGCGAAATTGACGATGTTGAGCACACCGCCAAGCACCGCCCCCGAGGTCTCGAAACTGCCCGGCAACTCGCGCACATTTCCGTTGACTGTGCGCTCAAGCTCAGCCGCCGTGACGCCTTTGTCGGTCAGAAACGCTTTCATATCGCTGAGCAATTCCTTGATGGAATCGCCAGTCTTGTCCGATTGCACCGGCGCCAGTATCCGAAAGGGTGCGGACTCCAGATATTCCAGCACCTGACTGCGCACACCGTAGGACCAGCCCTTGGTCTCGCGAAGATTGGTGTTGAAGCGTGAAAGAAAACTTCCGCCCAACACCTCATTCGCCGCCTGCAAAGTCACCAGATCGTCGCGACCCTTGGCATCCAGGATCTCACCCGCCGAGATCACCGATTGCGGAGATTTCGGCCGGTCAACCAGCACGATGCGCGACTTGGGCGCAGGAGTTGCCACGTTAAATGACTTGGTTGGGCGTGAAGTTGCAGGCGCTTTCCAGCCGCCAAAGCTCTTCTCCAGCAACGGCGTGATCACCGCCATCGTCGTATTGCCGGCAACGATAATGCGTGCCGCATCGGGGCGCAGCCACTCACTGTGGAACGCCGCCAACTCTGCGCGCGTCACCCTTGCTACCACCGCCGGATCGCCGGTGCCACTTATTGGCACGCCGTAAGGGTGCGCTGTACCAAACAACAATGGCACAAGTATGCGCAACGCAATCGCATTGGGATTGTTGAACTCCCCCGAAATGCGCGCCAACTGCTGACCGCGCAGACGTTCGACCTCGCCCGCCTCGAAAGCCGGGTTGCGCACAATGTCGGCAAGAAGCTCAAGCGACGCCGCAAGATTGGGCGACAGCGCATCAAGCGATACGGCGGTGCGATCAAGCGTTGCACCGGTATTGATCGCAGCACCAAGCCGCTCGCTTTCCTCCGCGATCTGCACGCTGCTGCGCGTCGTCGTTCCTTCGCGCATCAGGTTCAGCATCAACGATTGCGTACCCAAAGCCGATTTGGGGTCAGCGGCAAAACCAGCATCAAAACTGACATTCACCAGTACAGTCGGCACCGATGTACGCCGTGCGAACACCACTTCAATTCCATTCGAAAGCTTCCCGCGCTCGATCACTGGAAAATCGAGGCTGGCCAGCGCGCCAACATCCGGCAACTTCGACCGGTCAACCGCCATGCGCGGCGCGGACGCCTGATACTCCGAACCCGGGTCACGATAATTGCTGGGTGCGGACAGCGAACTGATCTTCAGCCCATCATCGCCGCCACGCTCCGCACCACTCTCCGTGCGCTCACCAGGTTCAACGGTCAGCGAATAGACCGGGCGCGACAGCCACTGCTTGGCACTCGCCTGCACCGTCGAGGGTGTCAACGACGCCCAAACCTGCAGTTCCTTTTTGTAGAAATTGGAATTGTTGGAATAGAGCAAGCCCTCGGCCAGCGCCGTCGCCTTGCCGCCAAAACCGCCGACCGCTTCAAAGCCGCGAATCTGGCGCCCGGCCATCACGGTCGAGGCCCTGCTCAACTCGTCCGCCGTCGGCCCATCGCGCAGGAACTCAGCGATCACCGCATCCAGCCGCGCCGCCACCTTTGCGGCGTCACCGCCCGGCTTCACATCGGCAGTCACTGTCACCACGCCCGCATGTTGAAAAATTTGCGCATCGGCCGTCACCGCGACCGCGATCTTCTCGGAACGAACCAAAGCGTTGTCGAGCCTGGAACTCGACAGTCCGCCCAAAATCGTCGCCGCCGCCTGCAGCGGCACCGCCTGTTTGTCGTTCAATCCGGGCACCGCCCACATGCGATGGATTCGTGTCGTCGCGACCCGGTCCTTCATCACCTCGGACTTCGCAGCCGCCAGCGTCGGCACCGGCGCATCGACGTTGCGCAGCGGCGTCCCGCGCGCGATGTCCCCGAAATACTTCTCGGTCAAACGCTTGGCGGTCGCCATGTCGATATCACCCGCCAGCACCAAAATCGCATTGTTCGGCCCATAATTGTCGACGAACCATTTCTTCACATCGTCAAGACTGGCGCTGTCGAGGTCGGCCATCGAACCGATCGTCGAGTGATGATAGGGATGGCCCTTCGGGAATAGATTTTCGAACGTCGCGTAGTCGACCAACCCATAAGGCTGATTGTCGCCCTGGCGCTTTTCGTTCTGCACCACGCCACGCTGGTTATCGAGTTTCTCCTGCGTCACCGCACCGAGCAGATGGCCCATGCGGTCGCTCTCCAAAAACAAAGCCCGTTCAAGTGCCCCCGTCGGCACCGTCTGAAAATAATTCGTCCGGTCAAGCCACGTCGTTCCGTTGAAATCGGTTGCGCCCACTTGCTGCAGCGGTTCGAAATAATCGCCCGGCGCATTCTCCGAGCCGTTGAACATCAGATGCTCGAACAAATGTGCGAAACCCGTCTTGCCCTTGGGCTCATGCTTCGATCCCACGCCGTACCAGACCGACACCGCCACCACAGGCGCCTTGCGATCAGTATGAACGATGACCCGCAGGCCATTCTTCAAGGCAAACTGTTGATGGGGAATATTGACCAGCTTTGCCAACGTCTTCGTCGGCACGGGCTTTGGCGCCGCCGCCATGACCGGCGCAACGCTCAAGGCGATCACCGAAACAACGCATACAAATTTGCCAACCAACATATTCGCGAATCCCCTTCGATTTCAGACCGCCGGGACCATACCAACCGCAACCGTGTCCGCAAGCGCATCGTAAGTGATGGGCGGCGGAAAAACCTCACGATCTTGTGTCCGGCCCCATCCCTACTGCTAGTATCCGCCACCCGCTCGCCTCTCCGGAGAAATCAGCACCATGACATCCTTGTTTGGCGACTTGCTCGTCATCGATTGCGCCAGCTTCATTGCAGGCCCGCCAGCCACAACTATTGCTTGACGCTCGACTACCGCAACAAGGAAGGCCTCGCGCTCGATCTCAAACACACCCGCACCGTCCTCGCCGAATGCGGCGTCACGCCCATCGAGTTCGACCAAATGTTTGCGCAAGGTTTCGCAGCGTGAACCCCGCAACCAAGGTTGTGTGCCCCGCATCAACCGTAACACCGTAACATCGGCGGCCAACCGCCATTTTCTCCGTAACAAACCCATCACTTGTGTGCACACAACGCAGGTAATAAATATCAGTAATAGTCATATAAGAATTAAAGAAGAACATGTCAAGTTCCGATCTCCACGGCTCGGAAGTCAGGTTAACGGCCTTGTGATGCGGATTTTGCATTGACTGGGCGGCATGATTCCCTGGGCGCTCTGATTCGGCGGGGAGCGCGTTCATGGAC
>VFKO01000188.1 GCA_009885515.1 Rhodobiaceae bacterium
GAAGTTTCCACCAGCCTTCATTGTATTGGCCGGGCGCAATTTCGCCGCTGAAGACTTTCCAGCGCCACTGATCAACCAGTTTGCCCCAGGGCAAGAACACGATCTTGTCCAACGCCCATTTCATTTGCGAATTGATGACTGCTTTGGGATCAACTTTTTGCGGGGGCACCAGGCCGATTTTATTCAGATGCGACGGCGTCAGCGACAGGGTAATCGTGTCGCCGATGGCTTCGTGGAAGCCGTCATGTGCCCCGCCCTGAAACATCGGCTCCAACGGGTTGTAAGACAGGTCGTAGTAGATGTGGCCGAGCTCGTGGTGGATCGTGGTGAGTTCGTCTTCGTTAGGCTCGATGCATTGCTTGATGCGCACGTCGCCGGCCATGTTCATGTCCCAGGCACTGGCGTGGCAGACCACGTCGCGATCACGCGGACGGGTGAGCATGGATTTCTTCCAAAACGAGTCCGGCAGCTTTTGCATGCCCAGCGAGACGTAGAAATCTTCGGCGGTCTTTGTCATTTTCACTGACATCTCAGCGTCGGCCTGGTGCGAAAGTTCGGCGATCGCCTCCGGCGTCCGGGCCTGTCGATTGGCCGCGCGCAGGCGGGCGAACTCAGCCTCGCGCTGCTGTTTCAGGGAACTGGTGACGTCGAGGCTGGCGATGCCCTTGAACGGTTCGACCAGCGGATAGATGTTGCTCCATTGCTGGGCCCACATGTTGCCCAGCAGATGGGACGGGATCGTGCCGGTCTTGCCCACGACAGCGTCGCCGTATTTGGCATTGAGCTTGCCGCGCACGTAGCAATGCAGTTCTTCGTAAAGCGGGGACACTTGCGCCCACAGGCGCTCGGTCTCCTGGGCGAAGGCCGCCGGCGTCATGTCGTAACCGCCGCGCCAGACCTCGCCGGTGTCGGCGAAGCCCATTTCCCGGGCGCCCTGATTGACGATCTCGACGAAGCGTTGATAGTCTTTGCGGATCGGGCGCGAGGTCTCGTGCCAGCCCTTCCAGGCGGCGGCGCGAATTTCAGGTGTCAGCGCGGGGTCATTGACGATTTTTTCGATCTCGGTGAGGTTGAGGCAGTCGTTCTCGCTGCGGCACCATTTTCCCGCGCCGTAATTGGCTTTCATTTTGGAGAGAATTTTTGCGAGCTCGGCCTGCAAGGCTTGATCCGTTGGTGCGGGAGCGGACACGGTTTTCAGCAGCATGATCATGCGCGCCGTGTCCGGTTTCATCCCGGTGACACTGTTAAAGTTTTTGGATTCTTCGACGCGGCGCGCCTGCCAGCCCAGAAATTCCTCGGTAGCCTTGGCGGCGATCATCTGACTGTCGTCGGTGATGTAGGTCGCCTGCAGCCATTGCGAGGCGCTGAAGAAAGGCTGCATCCTGCGCAAATCGGCGTTGATGTCGGCAACGAACTTGTCGGCGTCGGCGGCGGTTGCCGGGGTGGTTTGGGTCGAGGGGCTGGACCCGCCGCACGCGCTCAGCAGGATGGCGGCGCTCAACACAAGCGTTGCGTAGTGCGATCTCATGGTACGTTCCTTATTATTCCACCCAGCCTTTTAGCCGAGTTTCCGGCGGAGTCACCAGGGAACTGCACAAGTTCCCTCGGAAAATCCA
>VFKO01000395.1 GCA_009885515.1 Rhodobiaceae bacterium
TCACGGCCTTCGTTCGAAATCGCATAGTAGCGCCGCGGCGGACCCGACATTGACATTTCAACCCGGCTCGAAAGCATGCCTGCAGCATGCAAAGAGCGCAAAACCGGATAGATCGCCCCTTGCTTGAGGAAGGACGCCCCTCCGGCCTTTGCGCTAATCTCTTTGGCAATTTGATAGCCGTACATTTCGTCCCCCGACCGCTCCAAAAGCGCCAACAGCACCATTGCAGCAATGCCGCTATGAAGCTCTTTGCGAAATTTCTTCAGATGTACTTCGGCAGATGTCACACCATTCTCCCGCAGGGTTGCCCCGGCGCAGCCCACCTCTGAGACTCTGTCCCTTCGGTATCATGCACACCCATATACTGCCAACTTGATACTAGTCAAGCATAGTCAGGGTTAATCCCCCATTGATCACGAAAACGTGGCCGCGGAGCAACCCTTTCCCGAGCAATGGCCGCAATCTTCGCCTAGAGATTGACCCGGTCTACCCAACCGGTAGCTTGAAGCCGAGGGTTGAAGAATTTGGGGGAACATTCGCGTGTGCCAAGCTCAGTTACGCCGGATTGTTGTCGGCGTTTTTTTTCTGTTTGGCTTCGTGGGCAACACAGCCTTTGCTCAAAGCACTTCGACATCGATCCGCGTGCTGCGCGAAAGCTGGACCGATGCCGACGAGCGCGGCTATGCGGAATTCATTCTGGCTATTGGCAACACGCGCTGCGGCACAATCGATAAATGCCTGAAGAGCGCTGCCAATCCCTTCGCCCGCACCGATCCACCCGGCACCTACTTTAGTGCTGACTGCGCTGACTTGCCCTACTTCCTTCGCGCTTACTATGCGTGGAAGCGTGGCCTGCCATTTTCTTACGCCTCATCCGTCAGTCCACGCGGCCGCACGCGCGACATCCGCTACACCGCCAGCGGCAACGAAATCTCAAGCCGCCGGGATATCCTCTCAGGTACGACAAATGGCCCCCAGCTCCTCGTCGATTTGCGCAACACCATCTCAAGCGCCATGTACCGCCTGCATCCCGACATGGAGGCCACCGACCTCTACCCCGTGCGCATCGACCGCAAATCTCTAAGGCCAGGCTCCGTCCTCTACGATCCCAACGGCCACGTAGCGGTCGTCTACAAAATCGAAGACGACGGCCGCGTCCTTTACATGGATGCCCATCCCGACAACTCTCTGACCCGCGGCACCTACGGTAAAAAGTTTGTCCGCTCCTCGCCCGGCATGGGATCAGGTTTCAAAAACTGGCGCCCCACGAAGCTGGCCGGCGCCACAAAAACTCCTGAAGGAATTTTCATTGGCGGCCGCATCGAATTCGCAAAGAACGCCGAGCTGCCGGATTACTCGACCGAGCAATATTTCGGCAACGTCGCACGGCCCGCCGATCGCGAATGGTCCAGTGGCCCCTTCATGCTCGACGATCAAAGCGTCGACTACTACGATTATGTCCGCGCCAAGATGGGCGGCGGCTCGCTGAATTACGAGCCTGTGCAAGAAGTCCGCAACATGATGCGCGCCAATTGCGAAGACCTTCGCTATCGCGCCGAAGCCGTCGACCTCGCGATCCAGCGCGGCATCCACACCAAGTCCCAGCCTGGCCGCTTGCCGCAAAATATCTACGGCACCGAGGGCGAGTGGGAAGATTTCTCAACCCCCTCGCGCGACGCCCGCCTGAAAACCTCGTTCAAGGAATTGCGCGATCAGACCCAGCGCTTCGTCGAGTGGCACGCGGCCGCCGACAAGCGCGTCCACTATCAGGGCGCAGACCTGTTGATGGACCTGCTCACCGCTTACGACCAGGAAGCAGCACTCTGCACCATCACCTATCAGCGCTCGAATGCAACGCCGGTGCAGCTGGGTTATGAAGAGATCCGCCGCCGCATGTTTCTGCTCTCGTTTGATCCCTACCACTGCATCGAGCGCCGCTGGGGTGCCACCCAGCCGGCCGAGCTTGCAACCTGCAGGGACGATGCGACGAAGGCCGCCTGGTACCTGGCCGAGCAGGGCCTGCGCAACCAGCTCGACCGCACCTATGATGTGCGCATGGACTTTACGCTCGCCGATCTCAAGGCGGGCCCCGGCCCCGGCAAAGGTGTCCCCCATCCGCCCAACATCGACACCAGAGGCTTGCTGGTGGCCCTGATCCAGCAGCGCCAGGCAACCCCCCGTCCACCCCAGCAAACCACCGCCAAATAGGCACTTCACCAAAATCGCTGTCCCATTCCGGCCCAAAAACGGCGCCTTTCCGCCACCATTTTTGAGACAAACAGGACATCGGACACTGTCCCAGAAACACTGTCCTGTTTGTCCTGTCTCAATTGTCCTACTGACCCACAAGACGCAATTTTCCCGTCGCGGGCACAAAGCCGCCAAAAAATTCCGCTCCACAAATGTCAAGTCGCAGCGCCCGAAAACAACGCGCCCCGGGCGAAAATCAA
>VFKO01000281.1 GCA_009885515.1 Rhodobiaceae bacterium
GTGGGCGGGACCGCCATGCCGTCGAACGCTCGAAACCTCACGGGCCTGCTTAAGCAGGTGGGCGCCATATGTCCGGGGCCACGACCCCGGTCAGAGACAGCTCCCGATGAGGACTGGTTACGGCCCCTGGGTTCTTGGATCTAACGTGCGAGGCAGTGCCCGCCCATGCCTAAGGTAGGGCTAGCGGAGGCGCGCTGCAATGTCTTCCATGCGCCGAGCGGCGGAATCCAGCAGGCCTGAGAGCTTTTCTTCGGCAGCAGCACCTCGCGTGCGCGGCTTTTGGCCATTACTGCTGTCCAGGAATTCACCCTTAAGGCCTGCAATTTGTTCCTCAAGGTCCTGAATTCGTTCGTTTGCAAGCTCAAACTCGTCAGCGAGCAACAACGCTGCCATGAGAAGAAGCTGCGGCTCGGCGGCTGACTTCACTTCTTTCTTGACCTCGGCGACGCGCTGATCGATCTGCCTGGCGAGTTCGGTCAAATGCTGTTCTTCACCATCATCGCAGGCTAGCGCGTAGGTCTGATTGTTGACGATGACGGTGATTTGGGACATGGCTTGATCCGTCTAGTGGGCGAGAACGGCACGAATTTCGCGGATCGCGCCTTCGAGGCGGCCCGCCACTTCATCAGTAAAACCTTCAAGTTCAATTTTCTCGACGTTGAGCCTTGTGAGCTCATCGGCAAGGCGGGCCCGATCTTCCTTGAGCGCGTTCAGTTCGCCTACGATTTCTTCGTCGAAAGGCGAGAGGGCGTGTCCGTCGCCGCGCTTGGCCGCAACTTCGAGCTGCTCAAGAGCGGAATTGAACCGTGCGATGGCCGAATCAATCTTTTTCATACTGAATCTCTATACGCGAATTTGGGCTTAGCGGAATCTCTTAATTCCAAGCCTCCGGAACAAAGACTGTGGAGCGGGCAAACGAATCACACTCATGGTTGCAGCGGTGCAGCCGCCAGTTCTGTCATCAAGGCATTCGTTTGCGTGGTGATGCGGCGAAGCATTTCGATGTCTGTGCGGGTGACAGTGATGAAAATGCCCAGTTTGCGCGACGGGGCGAGGATGACGTAGTTCATGAAGCCGCCACCACCGCCGGTTTTTTGGATGACCCGCAATGTGCCAAGGCGCATGTGCAGCCAACCGAAGCCGATGGCCTGGGTGCGGCCTGCCATATCCATGGCGATCAGGCGTTTGAGTTCGTTGCGGTTTACAATGGGGGCCAGTGAAGGGGCATCGGCCTTGAGCCGTGCGCGCATCCAGTGCGCCATATCTTGCGCGGTCGAATAGACGCCGGCAGTTGCTGCGGTTTCAAATGCGGGGGTGCAGGCGCGATCATCGGGCTGACCGCCGCTCATCAGGCGGGCGCATTGTTCCGCCGTCGGCGCCAGGGTTGTGTCGTGCAGCGACAGGGGCGCGGTGACGTGGGCCGAGAGCAGGGCTTCGTATCGTGTCCCTGTTGCCGCCACCATGGCATCGCCGAGGAACATATAGGCGGCATTCGAGTATTGGGCGGTATGGCCCGGGGCGCGCAGCGGGCGCAGGCGTTCGAGCCAATGCCAACGCTCTCCCAGCGTGACTTGGGCGAGCGAGGAGGGCAGATCTCGCGGCAAGCCGCTGACATGGGTTGCAAGATCGCGCAGCGTGATGGCGCGGGCGCGAGGAAATGCCGGGACCTTCCGTCCGGGCGGTGCGAATTGCTGCAAGGGGCGGTCGAGCGCGATGCGGTTCTGCGCCACCAGGTCCGCCAGTATTTCTCCCGCCATGAGTTTGGAGAGCGAGTTGAGGCGCAACAGCGACGTGGCCGTGGGCGCTGCGGCCTCGCCCGCTTTGGCCTGACCGAAAGCGGCAAAGTAAGAGCGCTCGCCATTCACGATGACGGCAACCATGCCTGGCGCTTGCGCCTGGCGGAAAATGGATTGGAGACTTTTTGCATAAGGCGCGGGCATTGTTTCGCCGGCAAAGGTGGGCGAGCCAAACAAAAACGCCAAGGCGCAAAGAGGGATGAGCTGTTTGATCATATTCCCGGCAAGCAGAACGCAACTCAATTTCCCGCATCCCTCACTTTATATCTTGCGTCAAGGCCCCCTGCCCATATGAGAAAGCGGGCTAAAGCATTCCGGACTTGTCTTCGGCGAAGCGTTCCCGCAAATACGCAGTGTACAGCATCATCTCCCCTCGAACGACAAGGAACAGCAGAATGTTTTCGCATATCATGATCGGCACCAACAATCTCGATCGGGCCAAGGTGTTCTATGATGCAGTACTGGGTACGCTGGGTGTTGCGCCAGGGAGTGTCGACCGTCACCGCGTTTTTTACCGGACGCCAACGGGCATTTTTTCGGTGACGCAGCCCATCAACGGCGAGCCGGCGACAGTGGGTAATGGCAGTACCATCGGCTTCGCCTGCACTTCGCCTGCACAGGCCGACGCGTGGCACGCGGCGGGCCTCGCCCATGGCGGGACAAATTGTGAATCTCCTCCGGGCGTGCGCGAGGGTGCCGCCAAACTTTATCTCGCCTATCTGCGCGA
>VFKO01000241.1 GCA_009885515.1 Rhodobiaceae bacterium
AAGAAGTCGCTTACGTTTAAGGCCGCAGCGGATTGGACCAAATTTCTCTCACAGTGTCCGCCCGGATTGACCCACGACCTGAAGGAACGCGCCACACCGGAGGAATGGAATCCGGCCCTAGCGCATCAGCCAAGCCTATTGGTTATGCAGCAAGGAACGGACGATGAGTTAGAAGCAGGTATCAACACCGCGCTGGCGTCCGGCGACACGAAGACTGTTGTCGATTTGCTGGGCCAAATGGCAAAGCAGCGCGGCATGAGCCAAGTCGCCAAGGACACGGGCCTTGCCCGCGAAGGCCTCTACCGCGCTCTCAGCGCGGAAGGGAACCCCGAATTTGCAACGGTTCTCAAAGTCATAAATTCGATAGGTTTGCGCTTGACCGCCAGCAAATCGAGTTAGGTATAGGATAGGGGTTGGCTCACCCTGACCCCAATGTTTCTAACAATGGTAGTAGGGCTATGACAGAAAATCTCAGCGCGCAAGTCGCACGCGCCCAGTCTGGTCGCGGAACGGAGCGGATGACTTATCTGCAGTTCCTGGAATTTCAAGATGAAGCGCGACGGGAACAGTGTGTGATTTGCAATGTTGAAGGCTTTGAAATTGAGGGTGATTGCACTCAGCTTAGAATGGACGCCACCTGGACTTTTGCGGACTGGAGAATTCGAACGGATTGGCGCGAAAGAGTATCCAACAGCATTTCATTTGCCAACGAAGTGCTGAGCTCCGTTCCAGACAAAAGCTCGCTGCAGTACGTCGTATGGCTTTCTCCCATTCCCGTTGATTAATAACAGTCTAACCAACGAGGTTCAGTCGATGACCCTGAATCACACCGAGATGGCTTCATTTAGCCAGACGACGAGACGCCGGGCGGGCAGTTAGGTGTTGGGAGACGGCAGTCACATTGGCACGCGCCGCAGCCAGTCTGTCAATGTAATACCAGGTCGCCTAGACATTGACACACGCCCACTGTCGGGTTGCGATTGATCGGATGCGGTCTGGATCGTTGACCAGGAAGCGCCAGGCGCTTTGGCAGGCGTCCAGGATATCCTCGTATTTATCCCAGACGAGGGCGCACAGCTTGTTCTGTCGAAGATAGGCCCAGACGTTTTCCATCGGGTTCAGCTCTGGCGAGTAGGGCGGCAAGGACAGCAGGGTGATGTTGTCGGGGACCTGCAACTTCCTTCCGCGCTGATGCCAGCCGGCGCCGTCGCAGACCAGCACAGCGTGAGCGCCCGGCGCGACCTCGCGGCTGATCTCTTTGAGATGTCTGTTCATGGCCTCGGTGTTGGCGCAGGGCATGATCATGGCGGCGCCGACGGCGCGGTCGGGGCAGATGGCGCCGAAGATGTAGGTGGAGACATGCCGGTTGTCGCGCACCATCAGGGGGCGGGAGCCGACCGGCGCCCAGATGTAGGCGTGGCCGCCTTTCTGACCCACGCGGGCTTCGTCCTGGAACCAGATTTCTATCGGGCCGGCGAGGGCGGTCCCGCTGAGCGCGGCTTTGACCAGGCCGGAGAAGTTTTTTTAAAATCCGTCTCGGCTTGCGGGTCCTTCTTGGGATGATACGGGCGCGGCTGAAGACGGGTCAGGCCCAGCTCGTGCAGCCACCGGGCGACAGTGTGCCCGTGCACCTTCACCCCGAACCGCCGCTCCACCGCGGCCTGCAGGTCCACGCATCGCCAGCGAACCACGCCGTCGATCTCGGGATCGGGGCCCGCGAGCACGATCTTGAGCAATTCCGCCCTTTGCAAACCGCTCAAAGCCGGCGGCCGGCCCGGCGCGTGACGCGACTTCAAACCCTCCACGCCCAGGGCGTTGTAGCGGTGAACCCAGTCGCGCAAGGTCTGGCGATCCATGCCGTTCAATTCCGCCGCCTCCGTGCGCGGGCGGCCTTCCAAAACCAGCGCCAGCGCCAATATCCGGCGAACCTGCGCTCCGTCAGAACATCGCCCGCTCAGAGCGCGAAGCTCGCCGCTCGTGTAATCCCTTCGCGTAATTCCAAGCGGCGCGCTCATCCCAGGCCTCCTCAATCCGAATCAGCCCATCGAATCGAAGTTCAGTCCCGTTGAAAAGCCCCCAAGAGTCACACAAAGCGCGAACTGGTATAAGACGCTTGAGAAGCAGAATTGGATGTTGCGGAGGTGGAGCGTTTGCTCCTGGAAAAGACCGAAAGAGAAAAAACGAAAGGTCAGTTATGATTTCGGCTTTGTTGGCGGCTGCGCTCGCTATATCTCCGGCGCAGTTCGAGAAATCGCATTTTGGATCCGCTCAGAAAGCGATCTCAGCAGCATGCGGAACCTATCCGCCCATCGCGATCTCTTGGGATGCTTTTGGCCAAGATCGCGGAGGGCGCGATCAGTTCACCCGAGGCGGGCTTGGC
This sequence comes from Rhodobiaceae bacterium, assembly GCA_009885515.1. Classification (GTDB taxonomy): domain Bacteria; phylum Pseudomonadota; class Alphaproteobacteria; order Micropepsales; family Micropepsaceae; genus SZUA-430. Next base: position 2,381 of record VFKO01000241.1, read on the forward strand.
TTTCTTGTCATGGGGCTCAAGAGTGTCTGTGGGGATGCAACTCTGAAGTCCGATTTCAAAATGCAGATTAGTCGCATTGTTATCTCGCAGGCCTATGGTGCGACCGATCCGATGATCTACGTTTCCGATCGCGCCCTACACATTGAATATTTGTGGGTGAAGGGAGAGGCGGGGCCGGATGCGGACGTCGTCGCACGGGAAATCGCTTCTCGCCTGCGCGGCGAGGAGATGGAGGCGCCGTGAAGCTTGCTCTACGACCGGGCTCAAAGGAAACTCTGTGGATCGATGTCGATGGTGAGGGAGACGGCCGAGGGAATTTTCGCCGGATCGAGCCAGGCGCGGATGTAGGCTCGGATGTGAACCTGGCGATCAGCGTGGACAGCGAGGCGCAGTCTCGTTTGACCGCGGAACAGGGCCAAGGGTGCCGGGGCAGGTCTCCAGACTTGAACACCCTTGGCGTTGGGGACACAGGCGGCAAGAGCCTCACCGGTCTGGGTGACCAGCTTTTCGTTGCGGCTTGAGAGGGTGATGGCGGCGAGGCGGTCGCAAGGGGGAAGGCCCGCGTGCTCTCGCTTGGCCCATTAGGCGGCGTAGAACTCATCGCGGTCGCCGGCCGATAGGCTTGGAAGCTCGCCTTGCACTTGGCGTGGACAACCGGGCTGTAGCGTTGATTGTGGCGTTACACGACATTTTCGCCGGTCGGTTCAGGGAACCGTTTCCTCGCGACTGCGCGCAACGATGGCCTTGCGCAACGCCGAGACTTCCTCGCGCAGCGAGGCGAGTTCGGCCAACAATACGCCACTTTGGCGGGCGGTGAGTTCTTCTTCTGCTTGCAGCTCGGCCTTTTGCATTTCCTGCATCGAGTTCGTGAGGACGGCGATGAAAAGGTTAAGAACGGCGAAGACCGAGACGATAATGAAGGGGATGAAGAAAAAGTAGGCGTATGGGTGAGTCGCTTGAACTTCTCGCGCAACATCGGCCCAACCTTCGAGCGTCATGATGGCAAAGAGCGTGAACAGTGATCCGCCGAGCGTTTCGAAATAGGCGGGATGATCTGCGCCGAACAGTTTCGTGGCCACAACGGCGCTGACGAAGAACACGACGCCGAGAAGCATGACGATCGAGGCCATACCGGGCAGCGAATGGAGCAAAGCCTCCACCACGCGGCGCATCTGGGGCAAAAGCGAGATCAAGCGCAGTACGCGCAATATGCGCAGCGCCCGCAACACGGAGAGCGGCCCGGAGGCCGGCAGCAGCGCGATGGTGACGATGATCAAGTCAAAAACGTTCCATCCGGAGGTAAAGAAACGCCAGCGATAAACGAGGAGTTTCAGGGCGAGTTCAATCACAAAAACACCGAGCACAAACGTATCGAACAGCAATAGCACTGGCCCGACCACGGCCATCACCGAGGCGGAGGTTTCAAGCGCCAAGGTGACGGCGTTCGCCACAATCAGCACCATGACGAAGCGTGTGAAGCCATCCGACTCGATGAAGGCTTTCAGTCTCTCGATGAACCTTTCGCCTTGTGGCATGATTACCCTGTTGCTGAACGGCGCCAGATTAGGCGCACACAAACGTCCCTGGCGCCCACATACGACATTTTCGCCAATTTTCAAGTTCGCCGGACGCGATTTTCGCGCGGCAGCCACCTTGTAACGAACTCGCCCCGCCCCATCTAGAAGAGATCCGGGCCCCTCTGGTGGAAGCTATGCCGAGCTTTCGCGATGTCGGATTGACATTTCGATCACATCGGCGGTTCGGGGTCGCATGGAATTCCTATTTGCCGATTTTTTGGGCACGCCGCTATGGATGTGGGCGGCGTTCATCTCCATTGTCGCGGCATTGCTGGTTTTCGATTTGGGTGTGCTGCATCGCGACAATCACGTCATTGGCGTGCGCGAGAGCTTGGGTCTATCGGCGGGCTACATTCTGATGGGCGCGCTGTTCGGCGTCTGGGTGTGGAGCTTTCTGGGGGCCCAATCCGGCATGGAATACATGACCGGTTTCGTGGTCGAAAAAACGCTGGCGATGGACAACGTCTTCGTCATCGCCATGATTTTCGGGTATTTTGCGATCCCTCAGCAATATCAGCATCGCGTGCTGTTCTGGGGTGTTCTGGGCGTCATCCTGCTGCGGGCGATCATGATAGGGCTGGGGGCGACATTGGTCGCCGAATTCTCGTGGCTGCTCTACGTCTTCGCCGTGTTCCTGATCTTTACCGGCATCAAAATGTTCCTGATGGCGGACAAGACCTACGATGTGGGTAACAATCCGCTTATCGGATGGATGAAGCGGCGCTTCAATGTGACGGAAGACCTGCACGGCGAACGCTTCTTCGTGCGCAAGCCGAACGCGGCGGGCAAAACCGTTCTGTTCGTCACGCCGTTGTTTCTGACACTCGTGCTGATTGAAGTAGCCGACGTGATCTTCGCCGTCGATAGCGTGCCGGCGATCTTCGCCATCACGACGGACCCTTTCATCGTGTATACGTCGAACATTTTCGCGATTCTGGGTTTGCGCGCGCTCTACTTTGCGCTTGCCGCGGTGATTCACCGCTTCCACTATTTGAAGTACGCGCTTTCGGCGCTATTGATCTTCATTGGCTCCAAGATTTTTGTCGCGGACCTCATGGGGCTGGATAAGTTTCCGCAGATCCTTTCGCTGTCGATCACGTTTGCGATCCTGGCTGCGGGCGTGGCTTACAGTCTGTGGAGAACGCGCGAAGCGGTGGCAGGCACCGCACAACTAGGGGGCAAAGCGTGACGCAACGCAAAGACGAGCACGATCGTGCTGCGGAAAGCGATCCCGATTCGTGGTGCATCGAGGCGGATACGCGCAACGTCATCATCGCCCGGCGCAATGTTCTTTTAGGTCTGTGGGCGGGACGTTTGATGGGAAAAAGCGGCAACGAGTTGACGGCGTATGCACGTGAGTTGCATCGCGCAGACTTTGAAGTGCCAGGCGATAGCGACGTCATCGCCAAGCTCTCCCGCGACTTGGCGCGCGCCGGCCATCCGACGATCGAAGTCGCCCTGCGTCAACATCTCATGAGATTTCAGCGTCAGGCTTGGCGCGAGAGCGGCGCGACGGACTGAGCAGATGTCCCGTCTGGCATTCCCGCGGTTACCTTCCGCATTGGGAAGCAGGAGAATTCGCGCAGTTGATCACATTTCGACTCGCGGACAGTTTGTCTGCGACGTTACTTGAGTGCTGGTCGGCGGAGCTTGAAGCGATGGCGAACTTCGCTCGCAATGAAGAGCGGCGCAAGCGAACCGAGCGTGTGCTCGACAGCGGCCATGGTCCGGGGCGCTCGAGAAATCCGAAATTGGCGAGTTGGTCGAGCGAGCTTTTCTGCACTTCGATGGCGAGCGACATCAGTTGCAGGCTTGGGCAATCATGCCCAATCATGTCCATTTGCTGATCTCACCAACTGGCGCGCAGACGCTATCGGTTATAGTCCATAGTTGGAAGTCGTTCACAGCCAAGAAGGCGAATGCGTTACTCAATCAAAAAGGTTTGCTTTGGGCACCGGAGTACTTCGATCGCGCGATACGCGATGACGTGCATCATGCAAATGTCTTCGAGTACATTGCAATGATCCCGGTGAAAGCTGGCTTGTGTGAGCGTCCTGAGGAGTGGCAACATTCGAGCTCGTGGCTCGGACGTCGATCTTCGTCGACTTAGGCGTTTGCGGAAGCGTCGCTAAGAGCGGGCGGGACGCCTGCGCTCCCAGGGTTAGCGCTCTATCACAACGTCAGTACCCTACGACCACTTCACAAAAAACTCTGCGGGTCGATGTCGATGGACAGTGATACTGCCGAGGGGATTTTCACCGGGTCTAGCCAGGCGCGGATGTAGGCTTGAATGTTGACCTGGCGGTCGGCGTGGACCGCCAGGCGCAATCTGGTTTGGCCGCGGATCAGGGCTAAGGGCGCGGGGGCCGGGCCCCAGACCTGAACGCCCTTGGCGTTGGGGACACAGGCGGC
>VFKO01000392.1 GCA_009885515.1 Rhodobiaceae bacterium
TCCGGGTGCCCGCCGAGAACATATTGCTCGGCGAGGGCCGCGGTTTCGAGATCGCGCAGGGGCGGCTCGGGCCGGGCCGCATCCATCACTGCATGCGCACCATCGGCGCCGCCGAACGCGCGCTTGAGCTCATGTGCAAGCGCCTGATGACCCGCGAAGCCTTCGGCAAGCGCATCTCTGAACACTCGGTCTGGGAACAGCGCGTCGCCGAAGCCCGCACCAACATCGAAATGTGCCGGCTGTTAACACTGAAAGCGGCCGACATGATGGACAAGGTCGGCAACAAAGTCGCGCGCACCGAAATCGCCATGATCAAAGTGGCGGCACCGCGAATGGCGCTCAAAGTCATCGATGATGCCATCCAGGCCTGGGGTGGAGCAGGGGTGACAACAGACTCGGGTCTCGCCCGCCTCTACGCCGGTCAGCGCACGTTGCGCTTGGCTGACGGTCCGGACGAAGTCCACAATCGCACCATCGCCCGTCTTGAATTCGGGAAGTATGCAAATCAGATGCGGATGGAAGCTGCAGAATAAGAACTCAGGCGGCGCGAGTCGTTGCCTGAGGCGGAACCAATGGCAGGGTTACGGTCACTTCGGTACCGTGGCCCTGCTGGCTCTGTACTTCGAACGTCCCGCCGTGAAGTTGAGTCAGCGACTTGACCAGCGCCAGCCCCAACCCCGAACCGCCATGCGTCCGCGCCGGATCATTCGACGCCTGTTCAAACGGTGTTCCGATGCGGGCCAAAAACTGTTTGGAAATACCAATCCCGGTGTCGCGAACGCAGAATTTCATAGCTCGCTCATCGGCGGTTACATCCACGAAGATCCGCCCGCCGGTATCCGTAAACTTGATCGCGTTCGATACAAGATTGAGCATGATTTGTTTGAACACCCGCCGGTCTGCCCTGACCTGCAGATTTTCGGGCTTGACGCTGGCACTCAACTTAAGGTCTTTTTCATTTGCGCGTGCTGCAAACAGCTGAAGTCCACCGTAGATGGCATCGTGCACAAGAAAGTCTTCATAGTGCAGTTCGAACTTGCCGGCTTCAATTTTCGACATGTCAAGCAAATCATTTATGAGATCAAGCAGCATGCCGCCGGAGTCGTGAACCAGTTTCGTATACTCCAAATAGCGTAGATTGTTCATCGGCCCGAACATTTCCCGGACCATTATGTCAGAAAAGCCAATGATCGCATTCAGGGGTGTCCGCAATTCATGGCTCATATTGGCCAGGAAGCGCGACTTCGTATGGTTTGCGGCCTCGGCACGCGTGCGCGCGTTCTGCAGATCGACTTCGAATTCCTTGCGCTTGGTGATGTCACGCGTCACCGAAATGGCATTGTCCAGTTCGCCAGTTGCAGGATCGGCCACGAACCGCACGCGCGATTCAAGCCAAACATAGTGCCCCTGACTGTGCCTGCCGCGATACTCATAGGTGACGGTCGAACCCGTACGCTTGGCGTCGACTAGCGCGCTCCTCACGCTGGCAAGATCATCGGGGTGGGTAAACTCCAAGGGGTTGCGGCCGGCGAATGCAGCGGGCGTATAACCCAGAATCCGATGGATGGCAGGTGAAATGAATGTCGGCACGCCATCGCACCCATGTCGTGAAATAATATCCGTGGCTTCCTCGGTCATAAACCGGTGCGCCGCTTCGCTTTCGTTCAGTTTGCGCTCAGCCGCGACGTCACGCGTCACTTCCCGAACCACGCCCAGCAGGGCAGAGATTTTGCCGTCTGCCGCTCGCTCGACATCGCCATGTGTGTCGAACACGCGTTCTTCCGGACCCATTCTCCAGGTTCGCGTGCGATAGTGAAACGCCCTGCCAGTCGCCATAGCGACCGCCACTTCTTCCGCCATCTTGACCCGGTCTTCAGGATGAATGTGGCGAACCAGGTACTCGCTGGAAGGTCTGACATCATCAGGATCAAGGCCCAGCATGGCAAAAAA
>VFKO01000557.1 GCA_009885515.1 Rhodobiaceae bacterium
ACCAGATCGCCAGGCGCCGCCAGCGTGTGCTCCATTTTCATGGCTTCCATAACCGCCAGCGCCTGACCGCGCCGCACGCGATCACCTGCCTTGGCCAGCATCTGAATGATCTTGCCCGGCATCGGCGCGCGAATATCCGTGACCGCTCCGTGTGCATGCTCCGCCGCCTCCAGCGGATCATGCGGCGTCAACGTCCAACTGCGCCCTTGTCTCAACACGACGAGATCGCTGCCCAACTTCAAGACACGCGCCGTATCGCGCCGCCCTTTGAAGTCTGCACTGACAAGACCATCCGCCAGCGTCGCCACAACCTCACCCGACCAGTCGTCCAGCGACAAATGCCAGCCATCCTTCAGATAGGAAACCGCGACAGCCCTGTCATTCAGGCGAATAACATCCGCCTGTCGCACACCTCCAAGCCGCCAGCCATCCAACTTGGCCCAAGGCGACGCGCCCGCGCCTCTGGACAACAGCTGAAACAGGGCCGCAAACAACACTGCCTCGACAGGTGCGGGCACCGGCGCGCAAGGCAGATCGGCTTTGTGACGCTCAATGAATCCAGTGTCGATCTTGCCCTCCACAAACGCCGGGTGCCGCAACGTCGAAATCAGAAATGCCAGGTTCGTGCGCACTCCCGCGACCTCGGCGGTCTCAAGCGCGCCCGCCAGACGCGACAGCGCCCCAGTACGCGTTTCATCCCAGGCGATGACCTTGGCAATCATCGGATCATAGAACATCGACACTTCGCCGCCCTCGGCCACACCCGCATCGACGCGCACATGCGCCTCCTCGACCGGCAATCTCAATCGCGCCAGCCGCCCGATCGAAGGCAAAAACCCCTTCGCCGGATCCTCGGCATAGAGCCTGGCCTCAACCGCGTGACCCTTGATTGCAAGCTGCTCCTGGGTACGCGGCAGCCTCTCGCCCGAAGCAACGCGCAACTGCCATTCCACCAAATCGAGCCCCGTGATCATCTCGGTGACGGGATGCTCGACCTGCAGCCGCGTATTCATCTCCATGAAATAGAAACTGCCGGCGGAAAGCCCGCACGACCCATCGACGATAAACTCAACCGTCCCCGCCCCCTGATAGCCGATCGCCTTGGCGCATTTGACGGCAGCATCCCCCATCTGCTTGCGCATCGCGTCGGGCATGCCCGGCGCGGGCGCCTCTTCGATCACTTTTTGGTGGCGCCGCTGCAGCGAACAGTCGCGCTCGAACAGATGCACCACGTTGCCGTGACTGTCGGCAAAAACCTGAATCTCGATGTGCCGCGGCGCTTGCACATATTTCTCGATCAGCACCCGCGCATCGCCGAACGCCGACTGCGCCTCGCGCTGCGCCCCTTCCAGGGCCTTCCCAAAGTCGGCCGCTTTATCGACGCGCCGCATTCCCTTGCCGCCGCCACCCGCCACCGCTTTGATCAAGACCGGATAGCCAGACTTCTCAGCCTCGCGCGCCAGCACTTCAGCCGCTTGATCTTCGCCCAGATAACCCGGCACCACCGGCACCCCGGCTTTGATCATCAAAGCCTTCGCCGCATCCTTAAGCCCCATCGCGCGAATAGCGCTGGCCGGCGGCCCGACAAAAATCAATCCAGCTTTCGCACAAGCATCTGCAAAATCCGGGTTCTCGGACAAAAACCCATAGCCCGGATGGATCGCCTGCGCGCCGCTGACCCGTGCCGCCTCCAGGATCGCCTCGACGTTCAAATAACTTTCCCGCACCGGTGCAGACCCGACCCGCGCGGCCTGATCAGCCATCGCAACATGCGGTGCGCCCGCATCGGCATCGGAATAAACCGCAACCGTCCTTATGCCCATGCGCTTGGCCGTACGCATCACCCGGCAAGCGATTTCGCCGCGATTGGCGACCAGCAACGATGAAAACATCAGCGCCCTACTCTGACCAACTGGGCTTGCGCTTCTCAAGGAACGCCGTCAGCCCCTCTTTGGCCTCGTCGCTGGCCCGCCGCTCGGCAATACGTCGCGACGTATCGGCCATGAGGTGACTGTCAATAGGCCGCCCGGCCACGGCGTTGATCAACTCTTTCGCAGCATTGATGGCCCCTGGCGCGCAGGTAAAGATCTGCTGCACCACCCGCTCAGACTCTTGCGCCAACGCATTGTTGTCATCGACGACGGTGTGCACCAACCCCAACGCCATCGCCGTCGCCGCATCAAAACGCTCGGCCGTCAGGAAATAGCGATGCGCCGCGCGCGGCCCGATGGCGCGGATCACATAGGGCGAAATCACCGCCGGAATTATCCCGAGCCGCACTTCCGACAAACCAAACGACGCCGTCTTCGTTGCAATCGCCATGTCGCACGCCGACACGATCCCGCACCCGCCCGCCATCGCCGCGCCATGCACCAGCGCGATCGTCACCTGCGGCAGCGTGTGCAGAAGATGCAGCATCCCGGCCATGTCGCCCGCGTCTTCGCGATTGTCGGCCGCCGAATAGTCCGCGGCCGCCCGCATCCAAGCGAGATCGGCACCGGCAGAAAAACTCGGGCCCGCCCCTTCGACCAGCACAACCCGCACCCCGTCGGCACCCTTCAACGTCTTGAAGATGTCGATCAACCGCTCGATGACCGTCGGATTGAAAGCGTTGTGAACCTTGGGCCGATTGAGCGTGACAACCGCCACCCCCGCCCGTGTGGTATTCAGCAGCACGACATCTTCGGAGGAATCGGACATGGCAGCGTTCCGTCGCTTGGGGTGAACTTCGCCCCCAGCACCTACACCACCAACCCGCCTACTCGCTAGTGTCCGCCGCGCAAAAGCAGTGACTTCACCAAAAAGAAAACGCTAATGACGATCAGATACCCCGCATAAAGCGACAACAGATACTTCCAGTACTCAATCTCAACCAGCGGCGGCAGCTGAAAGGCGGCCGAGCGCGCCAACACCGGCACCATCACATCCAGCACCGCATGCGCCACCACCGCGCCCAGCGCCGTTACCAGCAAACGCCCCCAACGCGGCATCACGTAGGCAAACACGGCCGCGATCAACAAACCCTGCACACCATTCACCCGGTAGAACCCGGCCTGAAAATAGCTCAGCACCGCATTCAACAATTCCTGCACCTGCTCCACTTGATCCCTCCTCGGTCGCGCGGCCCTTCAGTCGCGTGGCCAATGCCCCCGGACCGCAAGCATGCGGGCGTCACGGCCCCCGCAGTGCTTTTTCAAAACCTCACGAGAGCATGCGCGCGGACGCAATTCCTTGTCCAGACACACCCGCACCTCGCCGATCTCATTACCCCTGCACGTGGCCAAAATGCCGCCCGGAGACAGCGCAGGATTGGC
>VFKO01000055.1 GCA_009885515.1 Rhodobiaceae bacterium
AGGCCAGCGGGATCGCCGTTTGAGGCTTTGCTGAGCTCGTCGTATTGAGCCGGTGGAATGCCCAGCGCGTAGAACGAGACGGGCATTTTCGACAGGGCCTTGACCAGTCGGCTGTCAAACAGCGGTGCGATCACGCGGTCAAAGGTGGCGCGCTGTTCGGCGGGCGTGCGGGCGGCCAGCATTTCATTCAGGCGCTTGCCATGCATGCGGGCGACGGTTTGCAGGATACCCAGGAAACGGCCAAGCAGGCTGTAACGATAGAGATTGCGCGCAAACATGTTGATGCGGCGGCCGCGGATGGGCAATGACTTCTGCCAGTAACGGCGCGTGGTATCGTCGAGTTTGTGAACCAGAAAGTCGTCGTAGTTCTGACGGTTCTGCGGCGTGTTGGCATAACCGAAGAACTGGAAGAAATCCTCGTAGGTGGGCAGGTAGCGCAGTGCTGCAAGTTTCAGGCGCGTCAGCGCGATGTGATTAGGGTTCAGATCAACCGCAATGACCTTAGCTGGATTGGCGGCCAGATAGTTCACCACGTTGCAGCCGCCTGAAGCGATGGTGATGATGCGGCTTTTGGGATGAATACGAAGTGCAGCCATATCAACCACCGGGTCTTCCCAGATTTGGTTGTAGACAAATCCTTGAAACATCAGTGTAAAAAGGCGCTCCAAGACGCCGCGTTTGGACGTCAGTCGGTGGTTGACCGCAGCTTCCTGCAGAAGTTTGTTGGCCATGATTTGGTGTTTGAATCCGGGTTAAAGCGCCCGATGCCCCATTAAGGGCTGGTTTGCGCGAACCGTGTATCTAATGCGAAGGCCCTAGGCTTGCAAACGTTCAAAAAACCGCATGGGTCGAAAAAACCCCAGAAATCAAGAGGCGGCATGACGCGCTCGGCCTCTCTTGGGCGCAAAGCTGTGGCGCGGCTGGATTCCAGGATCGCTGCGGAGACTTTGGCCAACGCGCTGATTCAACAATCGCAGGGTGCATCGCTCGACCAGGCTTTGACCCGATCCCTCAAAGCGGCGCCCAAAATGAGCGTGGAAGAGCGGCGGCAGGTTGTGCAGGACCTCTATGGGGTCAACCGGCATCGGGCGCGGCTGTCGTGGCACATCGAGCAGGCTGAGGGCAAGGTGACCGCGGGGACGCTGTATTCTGC
>VFKO01000309.1 GCA_009885515.1 Rhodobiaceae bacterium
GCGCCGACAGACCGACGTCAGGGGTCACATTGGCGATCTCATAAACGGGACGATCATCAGCGTTGCCAAAGATGCCGTCGATGCCCGGGCTCATGACCAATATTGCACCGGCAGCTGCAACCGCCGCCGGGTTATTTGCCGTCTGATCGACGATCAAATTCGAAATCAACCGAGGGTCCGCGTCGGCAACACTGCCGGGCAAGCCATAATTGTTGTTGGTGATATCAGGAGTAGGACCCGGAATGACGAAAATGTCGCCGTCAGGATCATTCAAAAACACCGGGGTCGTCGCGCGCGGAAACAGGGTATCCGCCGCGCCGAAAAGACTTTGCCCCGGCAGAAGATTGTTGTTCGTACCATCGACGGTGCGCAAGCCGAACGGCTGCGTAACGTCGGGGATCAGCGCCTGGATCGGCGTCCCAGCCGCGTTTTGCTCGGCGATCAGAATTTGTTGAAGAATGAATTCCAGATCTGATTTGATAAACGTGACCATAGTGTGTTCCCCAATGAAAAATTCGACCGAGTACCCGGCAGCGCGGCCGCAAAATGTGCCGGGCTGTCAAAATCGCCAAGGCTTTCTGAAGTTATTCATTAGAATTGAAACGGTCCGCGCCAGAGCGGCTGCAGCGAGGTAAATCTGCAGGCCCTGCGCCATTTCGCAGGCCGCAACAGCGCTGGCCAGCCGACGGAAATTCCCGATCACTTGGAAGAAAAATGTCGCGTTGGTTACGAAATAACCTTTACGTCACTTGTTTTTTCAAAAAGTTCTCTATATGTTCAATATAAGCGGTAAGTGTTTTATTACGTGACCGCGGCTTGACATTGTAAAGACCCCGGCGCCCGTCTATGGACCGCGCTCGTGATCCCGCGCGAAAATCCATTGCGGGTGAGTGCCCCGCATTGCGCCCTCAACCGGCGAACAGAAACACGCCCGGCTTCAAGACAACTCAACAAAATGGCGGAAAACCGGCTGTCCTGTTTCCACCTGTGTCCGATGGCGAAAACCCTTCTCCTTCAAAAGCTTATCCGCAGGACAGGACACCGCGGACAGTGTTCTAAGACACTGTCCGCTGTCCTGTTCTGTCTCAAATGTCCTGAAATCAATCGCAGATCAGCTCGCCATATTGCGATCGCTTGTCGCGCTTGATGCAGGCTTCCGACGGCCCGACCCATTGCCCGTCTGGCGACCAGGATTTCTTCCCGCGCTGAGTGTTGTCATAAAAGTCTTTTTCGCACTTTGCCGAATTCGTCGGCCCGCTGACATCCGGACGAAAGCCCAGATAATTGCACTTGATGATTGGCCACCACATCTCGCTCGGCGAACTCAAAACATGCCGGCGCAGATAGTCCGGCGCCCGCTTCCACCATTCCGGAAGCGTGGCATGCGTCTCCGTCGGCATCCGCTCTTTCGACAGCTCCAGAAACTGGGCGTCGGTATAAGGCGGGCCGTTATCGGTCACCTTGGCGGCAACCGCAAAACCCGTTCCAACCGCCAGCAAGACCGCCAATATCAACCGCAACATCAAATCCTCCACATTTCGCTCAGGGCATTGTAATGAATGAGACCCGGCCTTGAAACGGATAAAAACGATGACCGTACACACCCCCATTTGCGACATGTTTGGCGTGAAATACCCGATCTTTTTAGCCGGCATGGGCGGCGTCTCCTACGCCGGACTCTGCGCCGCCGTCTCCGAAGCCGGAGGCTTTGGCACTTTAGGCATGGCCGGGCGCACCCCCGATGAAATTCGCCTCGAAATGCGCAAAGTCCGCCAGCTCACAAAAAAACCCTTCGGCGTCGACCTCTTGGCCGCCGTTCCGGAATCGCTCGAAAAAACCGCCGACATCATCATCCAGGAAGGTGCTGCCGCCTTCATCTCTGGCCTGGGCATTCCACCCCGTCATCTCGTCGATCGCTTTCACGCCGCAGGACTGAAAGTCATGAATGTCTGCGGCACCGTCCGCCACGCCAAAGCCGGCGAAGACGGCGGCCTTGATGCCGTCGTCGCCCAAGGCACCGAAGCCGGCGGCCACACCGGCACCGTCGCAACGATGACCTTGGTGCCACAGGTCGTCGACGCGATTGCCGGAAAGGTCCCCGTGGTTGCGGCCGGCGGGCTCTACGACGGACGGGGCCTCGCTGCATCGCTCGCGCTCGGCGCGGACGGAGTGTGGATCGGCACTCGCTTCATCGCCACTCCCGAGGCACGTGCGGTCAAGGGCTACAAGGAAGCGTTGCTCGCCACGGCCGAGGACGGCACCGTCGTCAGCCGCGCCTACACCGGCAAGACGTGCCGTGTCGTGCGCAACGAATGGACGACCCACTACGAGAGTCATCCGGAGCAGTTGCAACCGTTCCCTGCTCAGGCGATTGCGTCCGCGAAGGCCGGTGTCAACCATCTCGGCTTCCCGGACGGTGCCGAGGTTGACGCCAGCCGAGAGTTCATGCCGTGCGGTCAGGGCGTCGGTGCGATCGATTCATTGATCCCCGCAGCCGAGCTCGTTCGAACGATGATGGCCGAGGCCGAAGAAACCATCGAGCGACTGATCGGAGCACGACGATGAGCAGCACGTCGA
>VFKO01000614.1 GCA_009885515.1 Rhodobiaceae bacterium
CTGTGCCAACGAGCAAGACCAAACCGTTCGCGAGCGTCTGTCGCGCGTGTTCAAACGCTATGGCCTGCCTTACAGGATGCTCATGGACAATGGTTCGCCGTGGGGCGACTCACGCGACAATCCCTACACGATCTTCACCGTCTGGCTGATGCAACTTGGCATTCGCGTGACCCATGGGCGCCCGTATCATCCCCAAACGCAAGGCAAGGACGAGCGTTTCCACCGCACGTTGAAAGCCGAGGTTTTGGCGAACAAGACTTTTGCCGATTGCGCCAGCGTGCAGAAAGCTTTCGACACCTGGCGCCACAGATACAATTTCGAGCGGCCGCATCAAGCCTTGGGAATGAACGTGCCTGCGTCGCGCTACCGCGCCAGTCAACGGCCGTTTCCCGAGCAAGTGCCCGAGGTCGTATATGACCACGCTGACATCGTACGAAAGGTCAGCGACACCGGCTGGGTCAGCCTGCGGGCGCGGCATTGGCGCATCTCGAAAGCCTTTCGCGGCAAGCGCATCGCCTTGCGCCCAACCGCTGCCGATGGAATTTTGAGCGTCAACTTCGGCGCTCACAAGATCGGAACGATCAACCTGCGCGAAAAAGAGACCTGTGGATTTATGGACATCGCTCGCGCGATGCCCACAAGTCCACAGGTCAACCACCACCACCACCACAACAAGAAAACAATCATTTGATTGGGAACAAAAAAGTGTCACCCATGTCTCCAAACACCTGTCACCTATGTCTCCGGCACAAACACAAGGGGAGAGGAAGAGGAGACAGTATTTCCGGCAACGCACTTCTTCCTCTCCCCTTGTGTATGGACCGGGGACATGGGTGACAAACGTTCGGAGACATGGGTGACACTCGTTCGAATGGATTTCGAACGGGAGTTTGCCTCATGCCTTGGAAGGATTTGTCTGTGATTGAACAACGGGAAGAGTTTGTGAAGTTGGCATTGGCGCCGGGAGCCAACAAGAGTGAGGTGTGCCGCCGGTTCTCGATCAGCCGGGAGAAGGGTTATAAGTGGTTGAAGCGTTTTTCTTGTGAAGGACGCGCGGGGCTTTGTGATCGTTCGCGGCGCCCGAAGAAAAGTCCAGAACGAACGTCCAAATCGATGGAGCAGGCCGTTCTGACCATCCGCGCCGAAAGCAACAACGCCTGGGGTGGGCGCAAGATTGCCAATGTGCTGGAGCGCGAAGGTCGAGTTCACATCCCGTCGCCAAGCACCATCACGGAGATTTTGCGCCGCCACGGGAAGCTTCATCAGAACGCGCCTGAGCACCCGGGACCTTTCCGCCGCTTTGAGCACGAAGCCCCCAACGATCTGTGGCAGATGGACTTCAAGGGTCATTTTGCGATGCACCGCCATCGCTGTCACCCGTTGACTGTGCTTGACGATCATTCGCGCTACTCGCTGGGTCTGGAGGTCTGTGCCAACGAGCAAGACCAAACCGTTCGCGAGCGTCTGTCGCGCGTGTTCAAACGCTATGGCCTGCCTTACAGGATGCTCATGGACAATGGTTCGCCGTGGGGCGAC
>VFKO01000146.1 GCA_009885515.1 Rhodobiaceae bacterium
AACCCGCAAACCGCGCCCAAAGGAACGTACAAACTGGAATCCAACCACACCTCGGTCTTGTTCTGTATCAAGCATATGGGTATCAGCGACTACTGTGGCCGCTTCAATACGATCAGCGGTAAAATCGAGTTCAGTGGATCGCAACCAGCCAAAAGCTCGGCCACCATCGAGATCGACATGGCCAGCATCGATACCCCTTCGGACAAGCTCGACGAGAAATTGCGGGTAGACTTCCTGGAGACCGCGAAATTTCCCAAAGCCTTTTTCGTAGCCAATTCGATCAAAATCACCGGCAAGAACCAAGGCGAAATTACCGGCGCTCTTACGCTTCATGGCGTAACCAAGCCGATGACACTCACAACCACATTCAACGGTGGCCAGGTCCACCCGCTCGCCAATGCCTACGTCATCGGCTTCTCGGCGATGACGACGATCAAACACGCCGACTTTGCCTTTCCCGATGTGTTGTGGAAACCATTCATCGGCGATGACATCAAGCTTTACATCGAGTCCGAATTTATCGCTGAGAAATAACTAACATGCTTGGCAATTCCCCCACCCGCTACGGCACGGTTGCCATGACGCTGCACTGGCTCATAGCCTTGGCCGTCATTGCAATGCTCGTCATTGGGAAAATCATGGCTGATCTGGACAACGACGATCCAAACCGGTTCACTCTCATTCAGCTGCACAAGTCGGCAGGCCTGACAATACTCTTCCTGACGCTGCTGCGCATAGGCTGGCGCCTGACGAATGCCGTGCCCCCTCTACCAGCTTCGCTGCGGACTTGGGAGCGCTGGGCCGCGCACTCCACTCACTTCGCCTTCTATGCGCTCTTGCTGACCATCCCGCTGTCGGGTTGGACGATTGCCTCCTCATCGTCCTCAGGTATTCCAACCGTGTGGTTTGGACTGTTTGAAGTTCCCAATTTGCCGGGTATGCAAGACGAACCGGGCCGCAAAGACCTTCACAAGCAAGCCGAAGAAATGCACGAACTCCTGGGCAATCTGATGATTTTGCTGCTCTTGCTGCATGTCGGCGCCGCCCTCAAACATCACTTCTGGGATCGCGACAACGTCTTGAAGCGCATGCTCCCCTTCACGCGAACTTAGGTTGCCAGCACATGTACTTGCGTTTCATCGCCCTGATCATGCTCTGTTTCTCCGCCTCCGCCCAAGCGAATCCCGCGCCGCCTTCATGGCAAGTCGACCCGGCCAAAAGCGCTTTGACCTTCTCAGTCGTCGTCAATGGCCAAACCGTGCAGGGAAGATACGACGGTTTTGGTGCGAACATCAGATTCGACCCGGCCAACCTCGCGCAGTCGTCCGCCAGGATCACCATCGACGCGTCAGCGTATAAAACCGGCGACCGCACGCGCGACGTCATGCTGATGAAACCACCTTGGTTTAACGTCCTGGATTTCCCACAAGTCATCTTCCAGACAACAGGCTTTGCCTTCAAAGGCGGCAACCGCTACGACGCGAAAGCCAAACTCACATTGAAAGGCATAACCA
Source organism: Rhodobiaceae bacterium (assembly GCA_009885515.1). Lineage (GTDB taxonomy): Bacteria > Pseudomonadota > Alphaproteobacteria > Micropepsales > Micropepsaceae > SZUA-430. The sequence goes on from VFKO01000146.1 coordinate 1,515, forward strand.
AAGACGTCACTCTTCCGTTCAGGCTCAATATCAACGCCAACACGGCGACCATGCAGGGCGAAACGACCCTGAAGCGCTTAGCCTTCAACATCGGACAAGGCGAAGACTTCACCGGCGAAAAACCCGTCGCCCTCTCCGTCAAAGTCATGGTGAATATCACAGCCAAGCGCGCGAACTAGCGGAATGCTACCGGCCTCCACCATCACCGACGCAACGCCCGCCGCCATCGCCAAAGCGGCGCGCTTATTGCGAGAGGGCAAGCTCGTCGCCTTTCCAACCGAAACCGTCTACGGCCTCGGCGCCAGCGCCACCAACGACACTGCTATTGCCTCGATCTTCACCGCCAAGGGCCGCCCGCAATTCAACCCCTTGATCGTGCACGTTCAAAACTTCGCGCAAGCCCAAGCCTTTGGCACTTTCAATCGGCATGCGACGCAACTCGCGGACAAGTTTTGGCCGGGCCCGCTGACCCTCGTTGTCCCGCGCGTGAAAGACTGCGCGATCTCGTGGCTCGCAACCGCAGGCCTCGAGACGATTGCGCTGCGCTGTCCCGCCCATCCGATTGCGCAAAGCCTGCTGCGTGAATTTGACGGACCTGTCGCCGCCCCCAGCGCCAACGCCTCGGGCAGCGTTTCATCGACCAGCGCCCAGCATGTCGCCGAAAGCCTCGGCCGCAATGTCGAACTCATCCTCGACGGCGGCGCAACATCATTGGGACTTGAGTCGACAATCATCGGACTGACTGAACGCCAGCCCACACTCCTCAGACCCGGCACCATCGCGCGCAACGCCATCGAAGCTCTCGTTGGCCTTCTGGGCGTGCCACACGACCACGAAAGCGCCCCTCACTCCCCCGGCCGCCTCAAGCGCCACTACGCGACCGCAAAGCCGCTGCGCCTCAACGCCCACTCCGTCCAACCCGGCGAAGCATTGCTCGCATTCGGGAAACGTCTCCCCGGCACAACTGAAGTCCAAAACCTGAGTTCAGCCGGAAATCTCGACGAAGCCGCCGCCAATCTCTTCGCCATGCTTCGCCGTCTGGATAAAACCAACGCAACCATCATCGCCGTCATGCCCATCCCCGCACACGGCCTGGGCGAGGCCATCAACGACCGCCTTCAACGCGCTGCGCACCGCGAGTAAGCTCAAAAGCGATGGCCCAGACGAATCATCCAACCCCTGAAACCCTTCAACGTCTCATCACGGCTGCGGGCGACGGCGGCTGGACCCAGGACCAAGCCAGGATCGCGCCCCATCTCACCGAATGGCGTGAGCGCTTTCATGGCGCAACTCCATTGCTGCTCATACCATCAAGCATCGACGCCATCGCCAACATCGTCCGCATTTGCAACGACACGCGCACCGCCATTGTTCCACAAGGAGGCAACACAGGTCTCGCCGGAGGCCAAATTCCAAATCCAAACGGCAATGAAATTCTATTGTCGCTCTCGCGGCTCGACCGCGTGCGCACCATCGACCCGCTCGCCAACACCATGACCGTCGAAGCGGGTACGATCCTCGAACACGTTCAACGCCAGGCCAATGCACACGACAGGCTCTTCCCCTTGAGCCTCGCCTCTGAAGGCTCAGCCACCATCGGCGGCCTCATCTCCACAAACGCCGGCGGCACCGGCGTACTGGCGTACGGCAATATGCGCGAGCTGGTGCTGGGCCTCGAAGCTGTCTTGCCCAGCGGCGAAATCTGGAACGGCCTCACGGGCTTGCGCAAGGACAACACCGGCTATGACCTTAAGCAGCTCTTCATCGGCGCCGAAGGCACGCTAGGCATTGTCACCTCAGCGACCCTCAAACTTCTCCCGCGCCCCGCCGCGATCGAAACAGCCCTTGCCGCTGTCAATGACTTGCAGTCAGTCGTCACACTGCTGAGTTTCGCCCTCTCGCGCGGCGCAATCACAGCCTTCGAATTGATCCCGCGACGGGGGCTCGATTTTGTCCTCAAACACATACCGGGCACGCGCGACCCTCTCGAACGCGCCTATCCCTGGCTCGTCCTCATCGACGTGTCGTTGCGCTCCGCCAGCCAATCAGGCACAGCGCAAGACCTGCTCACCAGCGCCGCCAGCGCCAACCTCATCGTCGATGGTACCATCGCCCAGTCGTTGACACAGCGCGAAGCTTTTTGGAAGTTGCGCGACAGCCTTTCCGAGGCGCAAAAACCCGAAGGCGGCAGCATCAAACACGACGTCTCTGTCCCCATATCGTCAATTCCAGGTTTCATCGACGAGGCCTCGCGCGCCGTCATCGCGGCGATGCCCGGCGCCAGACCCGTCCCCTTCGGTCACATCGGCGACGGCAATATCCACTTCAACATCAGCCAGCCCGTGGGCGCGGACAAAGCAGCCTTCCTCAACCGTGCACCGGAAATCAACCGC
>VFKO01000624.1 GCA_009885515.1 Rhodobiaceae bacterium
AACTCGGCATCTTCACTCCGGCCTCTTCGGCGATGGCTTTGACCATGAAATTGGGGGCGTTGCCGATATAGGTGTTGGCGCCCATGAAGACGGCGCCGGCCGAGATGGCCGTGAGGGTTGTGGCCAATGGCCCCATCAGGGCTTGCGGGTCGCCACCGGCGGCATTGAAGAAAACCAGGTAGGTCGGCGCGTTGTCGAGGAAGCTCGACAGGCCGCCGGTGGCCCAAAAATACATGGCGTTGTTGGGGCTGCCGTCTTGGTTGGTGAGGAGGGACAGGATGGGCGCGAAGGCGCCGTGCTCGCCCGCCTTCAGCATGGCGATAACGGGGACGATGGTGACGAAGATGGCGGCGAAGAGCTTGGCGACTTCGGCGATGGGCCCCCAGGTGAAGGCGTTGCCTTCGCGGTAGGCTTGTGGGGTGAGAAGCAGCGACAGGCTTGCGAGGCCGAGCAGGGCGATGATGCGGGCGATGTTGGGATAGTCGAGGTGGACGCCCAAAATATCGATGTGTTGATCGGTCTTCCAAAAGGCCGAAGCCAGGATGACGGCGATGACGGCGATGAGGAGAAAGATATTCAGCCAACCTTTGAGTTTGATTTTGTCGGTCGTGGCGGCTGGCGGGGTGGATTGCTTGTCGCGCGCATAAATCAGGCTGTCGATGAGGAAGAAAACCAACAGCAAGATGCTCGCCACGAGCAGGGTTTTCGACCACAGGAATTGCGCGGGCCAGAAGAAATCGACGCCTTTGAGAAAGCCAATGTAAAGCGGGGGATCGCCCAAGGGGGTCAGCGCGCCGCCGATGTTGGAGACGAGAAAGATAAAAAAGACTACGACGTGGACATTGTAATTACGGCCTTGGTTGGCGCGCAGGAGGGGACGGATGAGCAGCACCGAGGCGCCGGTGGTGCCGGTGATGCTGGCGATCAGAGTGCCGCCTGCAAGCAGGCCGGTGTTGGTCCAGGGCGTACCCTTGATGTGACCGTCGATGAAGACGCCGCCTGAGATGGTGTAGAGGGCAAACAGCACTACGATGAAGGGCACGTAGTCGAGCAGCATGACGTGCAGGAATTCGTATGTGGCAATCGACTGGCCATAAACGGCGGCAAAGGGGGCGAGGAAGGCAGTGGCCCAGGCGGCTGCGATCTTGCCGTAATGGTGGTGCCACAAATGGGGTGTGGCCAGGGGCAGCACGGCGATGGAGAGCAACAGGCCAATGAAGGGAACGGCCCAGATGGGGCTAAGGCTACTTCCGTCCATGGGCAATCCAATCGTTAGGTTCTGTTTACGACTCTTAGCGGATGCTGGGGGCAGGTGGCAAACGAGGGAAATGCGAGCGTGCGGCATCTGACCATTATTTTGCTGGTGTTGTGTGGCAATGCCTGGGCGACGGAAGAGCGGCCGCCGCTTGCCGGGGTGCAAAACTGGCTGTTGTTGCTCAACAGCGATTTGGAGGCGCCTGTTGCGGCACGGATCGCTGGTTCCACTCATGATTTGGTGGTGGTTGATCATGTGTCTTCGCAGCCGGGCTTTTCTGCAGACAAAAGTTTCACGGTCGTGCAGCAGTTGAGGGCGCGTCCCGATGGTGGGCGGCGGCTAGTTATTGCCTACCTCAATGTTGGTCAGGCCGAGAGTTACCGCACCTATTGGAAAAAGGGCTGGCGGATCGGCAAGCCGTCCTGGATTTTGGGGGCTGACCCCGATGGCTGGCAGGACAATTATCCAGTCGCGTTCTGGTCGAAGGATTGGAAGGCTCTGATCGCCGGAGAAGGTGGGGTGCTAGCCTCGATTCAGAATGCGGGGTTTGACGGCGTTTATCTGGATTGGATCGGTGGATTTGAAGACAGCAATGTCCTGGCCAAAGCCAAGCGCGAGGGTGTCGATGCCCGCGCAGAAATGGTGGCTTGGGTGCGCGAGGTTTCCCGCGCCGCCAAAGCCCGCGATCCGGGATTTCTGATCATTGCCCAGAATGCGGCGCCGCTGCTGTCCGATGCCGGGTATGTGGATGCCATAGACGCTGTTGCGCACGAGGATATCTGGTTCACGGGTGCCGATAGTGGTCCGCAAGGCGACTGCCCGGTGCCGCGTACGGAGGCTGAGGTTGGATCGCCTGAATTTCTTGCGAGCTTGAATGGGCCGTGCCGCAAGGCTTATGGGCGCGATGCAGCGAATGCGATGCACTTTGCCGGGGAGGCTGCGATTGTGCCGATGCTTCAACGTGCGCAGGCTATGGGCAAAACGGTCTTCACCGTCGATTACGCGACGGAGCCTCATAACGTGTCGGCAATTGTATCGACTAGCCGGGCTTTGGGATTTGTGCCCTTTGCGGGCGCCAGGTTGCTCAAGAATTATGTCGAGCCGAACTGAACGGCGTCACGCGGCTTGCGTCTTGCCTTTGGTCTGCGGCGGGCGCTGTCCTTGAGAAATTGGTTTGAGGTGGATGCGCTCTTCTTCATTTAATGAGGGGCGGTTGGTGGCAATCAACCGTTCTGCAAGATCGCGGCGCGTGCTGGCGTCCGCGTCCAGCTGCAAGATGTGAATGTCTGTCGCCCCAGATAAAAGCGCGTCGGCGGCAATCTCATTGAACGAGAGGCGGGTGCATAGATTTGCACTTTCGCCGATGTAGAGGGCCCGCCAATCCTTGTTCAACTGGCGGGCATAAATGAAGATGCCCGCCTTGCGGGGTGCCGTCTCCCCGATGCCCATAATGTTGAAGCGGATCAGTTGCGGCCCATCGACGCCGACTAAACTCAGGGGCCACGCGTGAGAATTTACCATTTCAGGTTGCTGTTCGAAGCCACTGCGCGTTGCAGCAGATAAAAATTTGTGGAGGAAAGGTATCGGCATTGATTTACCACCATTTCCGGCCCGCTGCCTGTGCCGGCCTGATGCTGTTTTGCTTGAATCCACAATCGAATCGGCCTCGGGAGGATATCCAAACTAAGTTCTTTCGTCAGGAGATTTTCGGAGTCCTACTGCATCTAGTGGATGCATCGAATCAGATACATAGAAATGCTAAAATTTCAATCGCCTGCAAATTGAAAAAGGAATTCGCTTATGTGATGCTCTCCCACAACAAATGGGGGGTCTCCGAAAAGCCAACAATAGTGGCGCGGAGACCGGGGCTTTGTTTCCCGGGTGGGTTGTTTTCATGCGTGATGTACTCGCTGTTGCTGGCGTAATCGTCTTGGCTTTGTGCTTGGGCGTTGCTTCAGCGTATCTAAGTGTGGATCTTACACCGCCGGGTCTCGAGCTTATTCGACCCCTGAAGCCTGCAGTCGCCGCTCAGATTGAGCGCGAAAATAAGCAAAATACACTTCAAGCTGAGGCCAGGACCTGCAAATATTGCACCGCAGTGGCCGAACTCGCCCAAACATTTGCGCGCCATGCCAAGAGTGCGCGCCAGCAGGCCACGGCGCTGCAAACCACGATCGGTCTAGATAAGCGGGAACTCAGGCGCGAAGTGGAACTGCGAACGGCGGAAAAGTCTGCTGATAGCGCTGAGTCTGCGGCTGCGGCACTCACAAGTTGGGCAAGCCGCTGTAAGGCAGAAGATTTTTGCCGGGCTACCGTTAAGCGGGTTTCTGGGTCTGCGTGCGCAAGAGGCGCAAACGATTCAGTGACGTCGGCACTTTTGCTGGCGAGCGCGGTTCGAAAGTCGGCGCGGGTTTGTGCGGACGCTGCATGCCCCTCTGTTGATTGCAACGCGACCGCGGGGCTGAAGGCAGATGTCCTATTGGTTGAGCGGTCTTTGGGTGGCGCGGGAGGCCGGTTCAGTCCTGCGACGGCCGGACCGTCGGTGGCACGACTGGCTGTAGGAGCATCTTCGCTGCAAGCAGAAGTGAAGCGCGTGAGTGAGGAGGCCGTTTATGTCACCAAGATGCTTTCGCTCATGCCGGGCAACGCTTCCAACGGGCACTTGCCAAGGCTGGCCTCTGAAATGTTGGAAGAGCGGGCGGTTTCGGCAGCTCAGCTGGCTGCAGATATGGAGCATTCCGCGACAATTGCCGACGGCAAGAACGATCCACGTAACGAGGCGGCTTGGAGGCTCAAAGCTTTCGCCGCCAATCTTGCGGTTCTCGGCAACGAAACGCGGCCTCAGGACGACACCCCGATTGATTGGCAGAAGGCCACTGATGCGTTGGGGGCAGCACTTTTCGATCTCGCCCGGCTGCAGGCCATTTTGGACCGGGTGAGTGACATTTCGCCAGGCGCAGAAGGGTGCGTGGCATCGGCTCCCGCGGCAGCGCAGCAGTTGCGTGAAGCTGTAGCGATGCTCGACCTGTGCCGCATGAGATCAGCCTGTTCCAGCCGGAGTGGGTTCACATTGGGAACTAAAGAACGCGCGGAGAATGCAGCCGGTGTCATTGCCCGTGCGCAAACGAAAGCTGAGCAGTTGATTGTCCAGGAAATTGGTTCAGCGGAAATGGTTGCTGCGCCGGTCAGTGACCGAGTGTTGCGCCCCATAGACGTTTTGCGTTCGCAGCAGGGCGTTTGCATCCGCGCGGCGGAATTGCGTGAAGCGTCGAAAGCAGCCCCCGGTACCGCGTTGTCTGCGGTGCAAGCGGCATCACCTTCACTTCAGCCCGCAATGGGAGTTGTTGCGCCTCAGGATCTTGTATCTGGTGCTGTTGATGCAGCTGTCAATAGTGCGGTTATAGCTGGCGACTCTGAGGTGGTCGAAGCCTCGGCGCCGGGGACACGTGCTGCGCCGTCAAGTGGATCTGACGTCATTCCTGCAGCGGCACCCGCTGCGCCTGCGCCTCCGGCGTTTACTGGGAATTTGTTGACTCAGTCTGGACCGGCGTTTGTCGCGGGCGAAGGCGGGCGGGTTGAAACCGCGCCGTCTGCGTCGCCGCCAGTGAAGCAGCGCTGATTATTCAATCAATCTTCAGTGCGCGGCGCGCGTCTGCCTGAATACGCTCCACCATTGCGAACAGTCCGTTAGACCTCTGCTGGCTAAGGTGGGTGTCCAGGCCAAGTCCGCCCAATACGTGGCGGGCGTCGATCGCCAGAATGTCGTGCGCGGTTTTTCCCGAATAGAGCAGAAGCAAAAGAGCAATCAATCCGCGCACGATGATGGCGTCGCTATCTCCACTGAAAAACAGTGCGTCAGCATTCTTGCCGGATTGTTCCGAGTGCGAGAACAACCAGACTTGGCTTGCACAGCCGCGAACTTTAAATTCGTCGGTGCGATATTTGCTAGAAAATTCCGGCATTCTGCGCCCAAGCTCGATGATGTAGCGGTAGCGCTCTTCCCAATCATCGATGACGGAAAAATCGTCGATGATTTTTTGAAATGACAAGGCCTTAGTGCTCCTGCTTTGATGGCTGCCATGCTGCAATGCCAAAATCAGGCGTGCTCCGCCAAGCGTAGCAAGTATGTGTGCCGCCCTTCGAGGACCATTTCGCTGTGTTGATTGTGCACCGTCGCTTGCATGGTCACGACCCCCGTCGTGCGCTGGGGTTTCAATTCCAAAACCGTCAACGCAGGGTATAAAGTGTCTTCAGCATACACTGCTTTCAAGAATTTCGCTTGAACTTCGATGAGGCCAAGCAGCGAATCTCCGATCATATGCGGAAACAGCCCTGCGCCTGCCGCCGTAAAACTCAACACCTGAAGGCCGTGCGCAAGTGGCGATTTCAATCCACGTGTCTGGCAATAGTGCTGGTCATAGTGAATAGGATGATTGTCGCACGACACCGCTTGGAATGCCGAAAAATTGGCGTTGGTAAGGGTTCGCGACGGCAATACAAATTGTTCGCCAATTTTGAGATCTTCAAAGCGGCGCTGCGGCACAACACGATGGCGCGCCGGATCGAAACTCAACGCTCGCTCTCCACGAACTTTCTGAGGGCTTGGGCGTCAAGCCGGTAGTGCAACAGGTCATCCTGGTGCACAAAGCCAATCCGATCGAGTGAGACGCGCGACGGATTTGCATGCACCATATTCAACTGCAGGCCGGCACAACCCCGTTGATGCGCAATTTGCGCCACCTCATGGGCAAGTTTGAATCCCACGCCGGTTCCGCGAACGGCTTCATCGACAAAGAGGTCGGTGATCTGAAGGACGGATGCTGTTTCCCAACTTGAGTAGTAAGTTTGGAACATGGCAAGCCCGACAGGCGCACCATGGCGTTCTGCAATCAAGGCTTCGAATTTCGGCTCGGGCCCAAATCCGTCGCGGCGTAAATCTTCCGCCGAAGCATTGACGCGATCGGCGACGCCTTGATACTTGGCGAGTTCGCCAATCATCCGCAAAATCGAAACGGCATCGTCGGCTACCGCCCTGCGGATGGTGATTGAGTGGGTTGCGGTTGAAGTGAATGTATTCGCGACAATTGCCGACATGACTTTCTCGCTCCACACGCCAAAGTGTTCGGTGATTTGGTTTCGATCAAAGGCGGCGGAGAATAGGCACGAGCGATCACGCTGTCACGCAACGATTGTAGAGCTAGTCTGGCTCGACCGTGGCAAGCTTTTCAGCGGGCGTGGTATCCTCAATATCGCTGCTGCCTGCGAGTTCCTGTCGTGTCATTGCGATTCTCGCTACGGTCGTCCATGTCGTCTGCCAGAGTTCAGCGCCTGCTTTGCACAACTCTGGGTTAGGATCGCAGGCGTTCAACGCATTGGTGGCGAGTGACCACGCTGTGTACGCTGCATTGTGAAGTTCTAATTCCACGTCAATTTCGTTGAAATCAGCAGTATCGCGGCCGCCCACTCGTTGCTGAGGGGGCAGAACAACGATTGCCAGTGTTAGCCAAAAAATCGTTCGGAAAATGAAGCTCATTGAGTTCTCCTCACGTTGGCGGGAGTTTGACCGCTGGCCGTTCCAAAGTGATCAAAATCATTCGAAAAATTGAAGCAATCCCTGTTTTTTGTGTCCCGAAATCCAAGTTAGGACAAACAGAGTGGCTGCCAATCGAGCGGTGATTTAATTCAACTCGGGTTCGCATTAGAAAAAATATTGAGTTTCATTTTTTGAAAGTTTTAGGCGATTGAGATCATTCCATTTTCTGCCGAATTTGCATGTGCAAATCTTGCAGGCGCCGCCTGGCGTTTAGAATTCGTTAACCTTTGCCGCTCAGCCTGACGTTAACGAATGGGGAACGAGTCGAATGTCGCAAGTTAGAGCGTTTGGCGTGCGCAGGTCTGTTGCTGATTTTCTTCTCGACGCCTTCGACGGCGTTCTGGGATCGGAAACAAATTCTGATCGCCAACGCCGGCAATCATTCATATCTGCCAATGTGATGGCTGGAATTATCGGCGTGGCGCTTTGGTTGATGCATTGGGTGGTATTGGGCCCAGTGGATTTTGTGACGGGCGTGTTTCTGTTCTTTTTTTGGGTGCCATTGTTTTTAGGGGTCTGGGTCCAAAATGGAGGAGCGCTCGAGACCGGCGAGGCCGGCTCCGCGGTGTGCCTGGGTGGCTTCATTATTTTTACCGCTGCTTTTACCGGCGGGGTGACGTCTCCGGCTCTCCCTTGGCTTTTGATTGTTCCGCTTGAAGCCGCAACTTCGGGACGCCGGGTTCCTGTTGTCGCCGCAGCTTGCGTTTCAGGCTTTGGGTTTTTCTTGTGTGCGGTTTTGGAACTCATGGGGTGGATGCCCATGTCGCGTGTGGAGCCTGGCATTGCAAGTTTCATCTATGGGGCGTCGCTATTTGCCGCGATGATTGTAGGCACTTTGACATTGCGATCAATTCAGCGCCGCCACGAATTACAGGTGGAGAGCGCCCGAGGAATGGCGCAGCTTCACCGCTCGCTCACTAACAACTCTGCAGATTTAATTTCGCGGCACTTGGCGGACGGTACGGTCGTTTTTGCGTCTCCTGCTGTCGAGGAGTTGCTTGGTGTGCAGGCTCATGAATTTGAAGGCTTGAGCCCGGCGATGTTCGTGCATATCCAAGATCTCAAGAAAGTAGAAGGCGCCTTCGCGCTGACGCTGATTGCAGGTCCAAACGTTGTGGAATTCAGGCTGCGGCGCCGGGATGGTTCGTATGTGCCAGTTGAAATGAAGACGCAGAGTATCGACGGTGAAATTGTGGCGGTGACGCGTGAGGTTTCCATGCGCAATGCCCGAGTCGCGGAATTGACGGTCGCGCGCGATCATGCCGAAGAAACCTCGCAAGCCCGTTTGCGCTTTTTGGCGTCTGTTACGCATGAGTTGCGAACGCCGCTCAATGCTATCATTGGCTTTGCCGATATGATGCGCAATGAAGTGTTCGGTCCGGTGGGCCATTCAAAATATAGCGAGTACGCCGATCACATTCGCGATTCGGGATTGCACCTTGTCGATCTGGTTTCCGACCTGCTTGACATGTCGAAGATCGAAGCAGGCAAGTTTACGATCGAACGCAAGCGTGTCGAACTTGCACCGTTGTTTGACGAGTGCGTTGCCATGGTTTCCGGCTCTGCCGTGACGGCGGGTGTTAACATCGAGTGTGAGGTTGTTGCAAATCTCTGTCTGAATGCCGATCGCCGGGCTCTGAAGCAAAGCCTGGTCAACCTGTTGTCAAATTCGATCAAATTCACTTTGTCCGAAGGCCGCGTGAAACTTTCAGCCATTGAAACCGGCGGTGATGTGGTGATCAAAATCGCAGACACCGGGGTCGGGATCCCGGCGGCAGATATTCACCGGATCGGCAAACCGTTCGAACAAGCGGAAGGCGGGATGAAGGCCCTTCATAAGGGAACGGGACTGGGGCTGTCCCTTGTCAAAGCCCTTACCGAGCTTCATGGCGGAGATATGCACATCGAAAGCGCGTTGGGCGATGGGACCACGGTGACGCTGCGGCTGCCGCAATTGACTGTCGACGAACTATCAAAGCGCGACGAAACTCTGGTGTTTCCCGAGAAGTTTCGTTCACGGGGCTAGTGTGTGCCGGTTGCGGGTTCAGAATTTAGTTTTTCAAGGCTTGCTATTTCGGCGGCGATGGCGCCCGGCGCGCGGGTGAAGCGCGCAAGAAGATTGTAGAATGCGGGTACGACGAACAGCGTCAGGGCAGTCGAGAAGATGACACCTGCGAACACGACAATACCGATCGCGAAGCGGCTTTGGGTGCCAGCTCCCTGCCAGAGCATCAACGGGACCGCACCGATGGCTGTCGCAAGTGAGGTCATGAGAATTGGACGGAAGCGGGTGACTGACGCTTCGACCAGTGCGGAGCGGATGGATTGGCCTGCGTCACGCAATTGATTGGCGAACTCGACAATCAAAATGCCGTTCTTGGCGGCCAGTCCAACCAACATCACGATGCCAATTTGACTGTAGATGTTGAGTGTAGCACCAGTTGCCCAAAGTCCAAACATGGCGCCAGCGACCGCCAAGGGGACCGTGAGAATAATGACAAATGGGTGGATGAAACTTTCGAATTGGGCCGCCAAAACCAAAAATACAATGAGCAGAGCCAAGCCGAATGTGAAGGCAAGAGATGAGCTTGAGTCTTTGTACTCCAGTGACTGTCCCTTGTAATCGATTTGAGCGTTGGCTGGAAGTTCCTCTCGTGTTGTGCGTTCCAGAAATTCCAGGCCCTGTCCCAATGTCGTGCCGGGCGCAAGATTGGCCGAGATTGTGATGGCACGCAGGCGATTGAACCGGTTGAGCGATGCAGCCGCGGCACGCTCATTCAAACTGACGAGATTCGCCAAAGGGATGAGACTGCCAGACTGCGCAGTGCGAACCATGATGTTGGTGAGATCAGTGGTCCGTTTGCGATTTTCCTCAAGGCCCTGAACGATGATATCGTGTTCTTCGCCATCATCAACAAAAGTGCCAATGCGGCGTTGGCCCAGCAGGGTTTCAAGTGTCCGGCCGATTGTTGTCGTCGAAACTCCCAAATCCGCGGCGCGATTTTGATCAATATTGACCGTGAGTTGCGGTTTGGTCTCTTTATAGTCGGAGTCGACACTGGTGAGACCGGAAAACTGTTCTGCTTTCTCCATAATTTTGTCGCGCCAGACGATGAGGTCGGCAAAATTGTTTCCGCCGATTACGAATTGGACCGGCGTGTTGCCGCCGCCG
>VFKO01000381.1 GCA_009885515.1 Rhodobiaceae bacterium
TATGCGCATCACCCGGTGGAGGTAACGGCCGCGATGAAGGCGGCGCGCCAGGTGGCTTCCGGGCGGGTGATTGCGGTGTTGCAACCGCACCGCTATTCGAGGCTGCATGATCTGTTCAAGGAGTTCTCGACCTGTTTGCATGGTGCGGATGCGGTGATCGTGTCGGACGTTTATCCGGCAGGTGAGCAGCCGATTGATGGCGTGTCGCGCGACGCGCTGGTGGAAAGCATGCGGGCGCATGGGCACCGCCACGTCATTCCGTTGCCGTCACCAGATGTGCTGGCGAAGCTGATCGCTGAATTGTCCAAGCCTGGTGATTACGTCGTGTGTCTGGGAGCCGGTACGGTCACCAATTGGGCGAACATGCTGCCGGGCCAGTTGCAATCGTTGAGCGACGGCAAAGGCTGAGTGATGAGTGAGCGCCTGATTGCGCGGCTGCCGCGTGTGAAGGGTCCGTACACAGCGAATGCGGCCCTCAGAGATCTGACCTGGTTTCGCGCCGGCGGGCCTGCGGATGTCCTTTATATCCCGAGCGATGCGGACGATCTGGCGGCGTTCCTTTCGGGCTGTCCCGGCGATGTGCCGGTGATGGTGATGGGCGTCGGTTCCAATCTTCTGGTGCGTGATGGCGGCATCGAGGGCGTGGTTATACGTCTTGGGCGGGGCTTCATGAACGTGACGCGAGAGGACGGAAACCGGCTGCGTGCGGGGGCTGGCGTTCTTGATGTTGCGCTGGCCAAAGCGGCGCTGGGTGAGGGGCTAACCGGTCTTGAATTCTTGCGCGGCATCCCGGGGGGTATCGGAGGCGGCTTGAAGATGAATGCGGGCGCCTATGGGCGGGAGGTCAAGGACGTTTTGGTCGAGGCCGTTGGACTGACGCGGATGGGTGCCCGCATGACACTGTCGAATGCCGGCATGGGGTTTGAGTATCGCCGGTCCAATCCGGCGATTGAGCTCTTTTTCATCGAGGGCGTTTTCCAGGGACAGCCTGGTGACAAGGCCGTGATTGAAGCGCGGATGAACGAGATCACGGACTCTCGCGCCGCCACGCAACCGGTCAAGAGCCGGACCGGGGGCTCAACTTTCAAAAACCCGCCGGGACATAAAGCGTGGCAGCTCATTGATGCTGCCGGGTGCAGAGGATTGCGCAAGGGCGACGCCGAGGTTTCGACGATGCACTGCAACTTCCTGATCAATCACGGCAAGGCCAGCGGCAGTGAGATCGAGGCTTTGGGCGAAGAAGTGCGGGCGCGGGTGAAGGCGCATGGTGGGGTTGAGCTTGAATGGGAGATCAAGCGGGTGGGGCGGGCTTGACCGTAGGCGACCTGGAGGAAAGGCATAAATGTCTTTTCGCGCGGCTGCCGGAAGCGTAAGATTGGTTGGTGCGCGTCGATCTGATTTCGGGAGAACCTTATGTCAAAAGGTTTCAAGTGGGTGGCGCTTTGGGCCTGTGTTGTGATTTTGGTTCCGGCATCCGCTGAACCTGAGGCACCAGCAAAGGTGTCAAAGCCCAAGGCTGCGGCCGTGAAGATGGAGACGGAGACGGATCCTTCGGATCTGAGCGCCGGGTTCTGGACAGACTGGAAAGCCAAGGAAACCAGCGCGGGCTTTGTGGCGCTGAAGAAAACAATGTGGCGCGACGAACCCGCCAAGCCTGATCCGGTGGGACCGGTTGTGCAAACCCAGCGCATTGTTGACGTTTCGATCAGCGATCCGGCAAAAGTGGCGCAGGTTCTGACGGCGGCGGCGACAAATGCCTATGCGAGTGACCAGCAGGCGCTGGCATCGGTGGTGAACATGGTCGCTTCGCCGAAGACCCAGGAAGAAGCTGCACCCATGGTGGCACCGGAAATGCAGACGCAGGTTCAGGAGTTCAGGGCCAATCTGTCGAGCGGCATTCCAGGGTTGCCTGGAATTTATCTGGGCGGCAATGCGGAAAGCGAGCGTGGTTCGGCGCCGGTCGGCTATGCGCCGGTTGCTGGCGGGTCGGCAGGGTGTCCTTCAAGATGAGCGCGGCGCCACGAAAATCTTTAGGTACTCGGCGCACTTTGCTTGGGGTGATGGCCTCGGGGATTGCACTCGCGCACACGGCGCATCTTGTGCAGGCCGCGTCTACACCCGCGGCCCAGAAGCCGCCACCCGTTTATGGCAAGAAGGAAGCGCCAAAGCGCCTTGTTGTGTGGGGCAGTTACACCTGTCCCTATACGGCGATATTGTTTACGGTGCTGAAGCCGATCGTGAACGATCTCAAGGATGTGGTGAGTGTCGAGTGGCGGCACTTCCCGACACATCCGCCCGATCCGGCGCTGCATGTGGCGGGATTGAGTCTCGAGGATGAGCACTTCTGGAATTTCACCTTCCATGTGCTGGGCTTTGTTTATGCGGCCGGTGGCCAGTATTCCGGTCTCACTCGCGCCAAAATTCTGGAGCTGGCGAAAATCGAAGGAGGCAGTGAGGCGTCTTTGAAGGCTGGCTATGGGGATCCGGCAAAGTGGGCGGCGGTGAAGCAGGACCTGATGGCGGGAAAGCTGCTGGGCATTACGCGGACGCCCGGGCTGTTCCACAACGGCTATTTCATGACGCCGGATGGCATTCCAAGGGACATGAAGGCGTTCGACGCATCGCTGCGAGCGATGTTGCAGGCCGGGTGAAGACGTTGCAATTCGGTAGGTTGGTATAACGCTTGGGCACGACGTATCCCCAGCGCTGCACCATTCCGTTGCGTAGACACGCAACAACGGGTGGCCGGGTCAAGCCCGGCCATGATGGATGCGGGTTGCGGTGTTAAAGGTCGAAACTTCCGGCCGTTGGTATGATTTGACTTTCCCGGGGCCTTGTTCTATATTCGTACTATAGTTGTTTTGCTTATATTGCAAACGGGATCAGATCATCGCGCGTTTTTGAAAATGGCAGTAAAATTTTCGACTTTTGGGCGAGGAGCCTTGGCCTTCTGGCGACGGTGTTATCTGCAGTATTTGCGGCGTGCAGATAAGCTCAGGGCCGGAAATCGTTGTGAATCTAACAAAAAATGAGCTTATATTTATTTCTGCATGCATTTCGACATATGCACACCCCCTTCGCCGGCAGGGTGGCGATCACAGCACTCACAAACCTTCGTGCATGCATACGTGCAGAAATGTTCATATAAGTTCACCTCTGAAAACCGTTCAATTTGTAGGAAATAATGGATGGTAAAGACCTTATATGCACGTATGCATGCGTTGGTATATACACAGACCATCCGCGCTGTTTCCGCCCTTTTTGCTTTCGGCGGCCCCCGCGTTGGTGATGGAGTCCGGCTTTGACTGAGAAACGTCACATTGCTGTTTTGATGGGTGGGTGGTCGGCGGAGAGGCCGGTGAGTTTGGTTACCGGCAAAGGTTGCGCTGCGGCCTTGCGGGACGAAGGGTTCAAAGTCACCGAAATCGATGTGGGGCGCGACATCGGCGGGGTGCTTGAGAAGTTGAAGCCCGACGTTTGTTTCAACGCCTTGCACGGTCAGTGGGGCGAAGATGGTTGCGTACAGGGCCTGCTTGAAGTCTTAAATATTCCTTACACTCATTCGGGCGTATTGGCCTCGGCGATGGCGATGCATAAGGAGCGCACGAAAGCGGTTTACCGGTCGGTGGGGCTGCCCATCGTCAAAGATATCGTGTGTTCCCGCCATGACGCCTGGAAACAAACTGCCATTCAACCGCCATTTGTGATCAAGCCCGTTAATCAGGGGTCAAGCGTTGGGGTCTTTATAATCCGCCCGGGAGATAACCGTCCGCCGGAGCTTTTGACCAGCGCTGAGTGGACATTGGGTGACGAGGTGATGGTGGAAGAATTCGTACCAGGGCGCGAGCTTACGGTGGCGGTGATGGACGGCAAGGCGCTGGCCGTGACCGAGATCGTTGCGCACACAAAATTCTACGATTTCGAAGCCAAGTATTCGGAAGGCGGGTCTGAACACGTCGTGCCAGCGAAGATTCATCCCAAGGTCTACGCGCAGGCGATGGAGCTGTCGGAGCGGGCGCACGTGGCGCTGGGCTGCCGCGGCGTGAGCCGGACAGACCTGCGCTACGATGACACGGCGGGCGAACCGGGCCGGTTGATCCTGCTTGAGACGAACACGCAGCCGGGCATGACGCCGACATCGCTGGCACCGGAGCAGGCTGCCTATAAAGGAATCCTCTACGGTGCCTTATGCCGGTGGCTGGTTGAGGATGCCTCATGCGGTCGATAGTGGGCTCCGCGATGGGGCGCGATGACGATTTCGTTGATGCGCCGCCGCCGCCAAAACGCAGAGCCAAGCCGACGGCTTCGCGAAGCAAGCCGCGGATCAATCGCTCCAAGCGTGGCGGTGCCCGTGATGGGTTTGTCCTGCGCTGGGTGGATTCGTTCAAGGTTGCAATGCGGTGGGCATTTTTTTGGATAGTGTTGCTGATTTTATTTTTCGCGTCGGTGACGATTGCAGGATTATTTTCTGGCGGACATGTGTCTTCGGCGCTGGCGCAGTTGAAAAGCGGCGCGGATGACGTGATGACGGAGGCTGGATTTACCGTCGGCACGGTGATCGTAGATGGGCGCGTTGAAACGGAAACCACTGAAATCGGCCGCAGGCTTGGGTTCAAGCGCGGAGATCTGATGCTCTATGTCGATGTCGACGAGGCGCGAGCGCGGCTGGAAGCCTTGCCTTGGGTAAAATCGGCAGAAGTGCGGCGTATTTGGCCCTCACGGATCCATGTGACGATCCGCGAACGCAAGCCGGTGGCGCGCTGGCAAATCGACGGCGTGAAATTTGTCATCGACTCGCAGGGGCAAAAAATTGAAGGGCAACGCGCCGAACAGTTTGCGAGCTTGCCGTTGATCGTGGGCAAAGGTGCGGGGGAAGCTGCCGGTTCATTTTTTGCACTTGTTGCGGCGCAACCAAACTTCATGTCAGGTGTGAAGGCCGCCGTGCGAGTAGGTGAAAGACGTTGGGATTTACGGCTTGCTAACGGTGTTGAAGTACGACTGCCAGAAGAAGGCGCCGAAGCGGCCTTGGCAGAACTTGTTAGACTCGATCGCGAAGACAGAATTCTCGCGCGGGACATCAAAGCGATCGACCTTCGCTTTGCAGACCGGTTTATTGTCAAGCTACCGCTAGGTTCGCCATTGATCGCTCCGGTCAAGATTTCTGGTGGTAGGGACACTTAATGGCTGTTGGTATTGGCAGGGCAAGGGGACGGAGCACACAGCGGCCGTTCAAGGGCGGTGTAATTGGGGCACTGGATGTCGGATCGACGAAAGTGGCCTGTCTGATTGTCAAGCCCGTGGTGCCGCGCCAAGGTGGAGCGCCGCTGCTGAAAGTTCTGGGTGCCGGTCAACAGGCCAGCACCGGGGTGCGGGCGGGCGCCGTCGTCGATATCAACGCCGCCGAAGACTCGATCCGCGCTGCGGTCGAGCAGGCCGAGCAGATGGCCGGGGTCACGCTTAAAGAAGCAATCGTAGGCATTTCCTGCGGCCAACCACAAAGCCGGACGATCAATGTCGAGGTCTCGATTGCCGGTCATGAAGTTGGTGAAGAGGATTTGCGCCGGGCATACGCGACGGGGCGGGCACAAATTCCTTCGAACGGGCGCGAGGTTATTCACTGCACGCCGGGCAGCTATTCCATCGACGGCAGCCGGGGGATTCGCAATCCGCTGGGCATGATTGGCGAGACGCTGGGCGTGAGCATGAACGTGGTCACGGCCGGGTCCGGCCCCATTCGCAATCTTGAGGTTTGCATTGGACGCTGCCACCTTGGCATCGCGGGCATGGCAGCTTCGGCCTATGCATCCGGGCTTGCGACGTTGGTTGCCGATGAAATCGATCTGGGTGCGACCGTGGTGGACATGGGAGGCGGCACGACGTCGATCTCAGTATTCTTCGACGGACACCTTGTATTTTCTGATGTTTTGCCCGTCGGGGGCAATCACGTGACGAGCGACATTGCTCGCGGATTGTCGACCTCGCTGGTGCAGGCGGAGCGTCTGAAGACATTGTTTGGCAGTGCTTTGTCGGGTCCCAATGACGGTCGCGACATGATCGCAGTGCAGCAATTGGGCGAAGATGAGGGTGACGGCGACGCGCAGGTTCCACGCTCGGTTTTGACGGGAATCATTCAGCCGCGCATTGAAGAAACTTTCGAAATTGTCCGCGACCGGCTTGCTGAGTTTGGCTTGTCATCGATTTCTGCACGCCGCGTCGTGCTCACCGGGGGCGCCAGTCAGCTCAACGGGGCGCGGGAAATCGCGTCGCGCGTGTTGTCAAAGCAGGTCAGGATCGGACGGCCTGTGCGTCTGTCGGGGCTAGTGGATGTTGCGGGCGGTGCACAATTTGCAGCGTGTGCCGGACTTGCGTCCTGGGCGGCACATCGTCCGAACGAAGTACAAAATTTTCAAGAGGACGCAGACTTTCCACAACTGGCGTATGCTAGTGCTTCTGCTTCGCAAGGGTTCGCCGGAATAAAGCGCTGGTTCAAAGAGAATTTTTAACTGTTTGCGGCGCAAGACTAGACAAGAAAATAGCGCGGAAAACGCGCGGTACTTTGGGAACTGGTGTGTTGTTTTTAGTTTGGTGAAGGTGGCACGCATGGAGAATAAGCAATGGCCATCAACGTTTCGGCAGCAGACTTCACTGAACTGAAGCCGAGGATACTTGTGTTTGGAGTCGGCGGAGCCGGCGGCAATGCCGTCAATAATATGGTGTTGTCGAAGCTTGAAGGCGTCGAGTTTTTGGTTGCGAATACGGACTCGCAAGCGCTGGTTCATTCCAAAGCGCATCATCGTCTGCAGATAGGCACTCTGTTGACGCAAGGCCTTGGTGCAGGCTCGCGTCCCGATATCGGGCAGGGCGCGGCTGAAGAAAGTTCAGAAGAAATCAAACGCATTCTTCAAGCCAGCCACATGGTGTTCATCACGGCGGGCATGGGTGGTGGCACGGGTACGGGGGCTGCGCCGGTTATCGCCAAACTGGCGCGCGAACTTGGTATTCTGACCGTCGGTGTCGTGACGAAACCCTTTGCCTTTGAAGGGCAACGGCGCATGCGCACCGCCGACGAGGGGATCGAGCGGCTCAAGGAATTTGTCGATACACTGATCGTTATTCCAAATCAAAACCTGTTCCGCATTGCCAACGAAAAGACCACGTTTGCCAAGGCGTTCGAGATGGCCGACGAAGTGCTCTATGCTGGCGTGCGTGGGGTTACCGATCTGATGGTGATGCCGGGCCTGATCAATCTTGACTTTGCCGATGTTCGAACCGTCATGAGTGAGATGGGCACGGCCATGATGGGTATGGGTGAGGCCGAAGGCGAGCGCCGCGCCGTTGAAGCGGCGGAAGCTGCGATTTCCAACCCCTTGCTTGACGTGTCGTCGATGAAAGGCGCGCGCGGGGTTCTGATCAATATCACCGGTGGGATGGATCTGACGCTTTATGAAGTTGACGAAGCGGCGAACAAGATACGGGCCGAAGTCGATCCGGAAGCGAACATAATTGTGGGCTCGACTTTCGATGAACGTCTGAATGGGCGTATGCGGGTATCAGTTGTAGCAACGGGCATTTCAGCAGAAATGCGGATGCAGAATCTGCCGGCAAAAGTGACGGCGGCCGTCGATTCGCTACGTCGTGCCGGCGCTCAAGCCATGCCAAAAGCTGATAGTGTCCGTTCGTCTTCGATGCCAACCTTTGCCCAACCCATCGTGGCCGATTCAACAAATCTGACGTCCAGCGCGGGTGCGTCGTCCGTGCCAGCGTCATCACATCCCGTTCATTCCATGCAAAGTGAAATTGTACGTGCGGGGTTGGCGGGCGGCGCAGATCTTTCAACTCAGGAGCACACGGTTTGTGCGTCGTCGCAACTGGGTTACGGCGGAGTGGAAAGTCACGTCTTTGATCCCGCGATGATCGAATCCGTGGGTGCGGCGCTGCGTGGTGGGCAGTTCTCAGAAGTTGCGTCGCAGCGTTCGCAGAGACCGCCTCTGCCAACCCAGTTTCAGCAGGAAGCGAAGAAATCGGGAGGTTTCAGCGTTTTTGGCATTAGCATCGGTGGAACGTCGAGTGCGAAGCGCAATCCAATTTCAAAGCCGGGGCTTTCGACACCGAGCGGAATGCGCCTTGCTCCGCAAGGATATGAGACTGAGTCGTCACGCTCATTCCCCGTGGCCAGTAAGAGTTCGAACCTGGGCCAAGACAAATCGAATGAGTCGTTTAATGCTGTTTCTGACGACCAGCTTGAAATACCGGCGTTTTTGCGCCGCCAGGTCAATTAACGGTCGTTCGGTTGAATTTTACCTAAAGTTCAACTGACAGGTGCGGCTTCGGTATTGATCGAGGCTGATTTGTTTTGGATTCCGATTCTGCTTCAGCCTGCAAAACACGGCCGCGGCGCCAGCGGTTTGAGTTACGGCACGCTCATTTTTCGGCTGATTTGAGCGGTAATAATCGGAAATAAGAAGTTATTTCGAGCGATTCGGACACACTGTTAGAGTTTTCTTCAGCGATGAAACCATGCGTGCAGGTACTGGGTTGCGTAAGCAACACTCGCACAAGTGGATGAGGGGGTAGCTCCTTTTTTTGGAGCAGTTCAGTCTTGAAGGCCGTGGGGACGGCTGGAAATTCAGGGCGCGCCTCGTCGCACGAGTTGGACTGGCAGTTTAGAGTTTAGTTGTGAGGGGCAATGTCACTTCAGAAGACGATCAAGAACCGGATGGTTTGCCAGGGTGTTGGGGTGCACTCTGGAATTCTCTCCAAAGTCACACTGCTTCCCGCTCCTGAAGGAACTGGAATTGTATTCCGCCGAACCGATCATCCGGGCGTAGCAGGTGTGATTCCAGCGCGCTTTGATAAGGTGACAGATACCAAGCTCGGAACGACGATTGGTAATGTGTACGGCGTGAAGGTGCATACAATTGAGCACTTGATGGCGGCGGTTTCAGCGTGCGGTGTTTCGAATCTCTTTATCGAAATCGACGGCGCGGAAGTTCCCATCATGGATGGAAGCGCTGCACCGTTTGTGTTTTTGCTAGAGTGTGCTGGCATGGTCGTACAGAGCGCGCCTCAACACGTCATCCGCGTGCGTGAAACCGTGCGCGTTGACGATGGCGACAAGTACGCTGAATTGCGCCCCGGTGTAGGGTTCTCGGCAGAACTGGAAATCGCGTTCGAAAATTGCCCTGTTATCGACCGGCAGTTCTATTCGTTCGATCTTGACGCTCCGTCATTCAAGGCTGAGCTTGCGCGGGCGCGCACCTTCGGGTTCCGCCACGAAGTTGAGTATTTGCAGGCAAATGGTCATGCGCTTGGTGGTTCGTTGGCGAATTCAATCGTCGTTGACGGAGACCGGATTCTGAACGAAGAAGGATTGAGATACGGCGACGAATTTGTGCGGCATAAATTGCTGGATGTCGTTGGCGATATGGCGTTGGCTGGCGCGCCTTTGTTTGCTCAGTTCCGTGGATTTAAAACGGGCCATGCGCTTAACAATCGCCTTCTGAGAGAGTTGTTCGCGCGCAAGAGCGCTTATGAAGTTGTGACATTGCATGCGCGCCGTGCAGCTCCACTGATCAAACATCCGATTTATGTCGGTGGACTTGCTGCTGCTGAGTAATGGTTACTAATTACTTAATGCGCCGCTTGCGGGGGGATACGCGCGGCGCATTTTTTTTGTGCGAAGCGGAACAGAAGATGGCTGCCGCAGGGTACGCGAAATCTGGAATGCAACTTCTCCTACGTATTTGTGGAATTTTCGTGGAACTAACCGGCAACCTACAACGGTCGAAGAATTATTTTGGCATTTGTGAGCCAGAATCTGAGGTGATCTTCAAAAGTTGACCGGTGTAAGTCTGGAAACAAGGCTTGCCGATCACCACGTCGCGGTTGTAGTTGGCAGCCTCGCTCTGTTTTTCGGCGCGACTGTTCGCTTTCTGACGTTTTGGTCATGAGGTTCGGCTAGCGGCGGCGATCAGCATGCGCTAAAGGATGGCTAAGATTTCGAACGGTGCCAGGGCAGGGTCTGGCAGTCTGGACGAATGTGTTTCATCTTATGACCGGCTGGTGCTCATGCCTCTTTTTCGATTTTCGCGTACGCTACGTCTCTCAACGGCACTCGCGTTGGCTTTGCCTCTTGCCGCGTGTGCGGGCGATGACACGGATGTGCCACGTCCGCGAGGGGAAATCCAAGAGGTCCCACCAGAGCAGCTTTACGCAAATGCTCTCACACAACTTGATAAAGCAAATTGGATCCCTTGTGCGGCAGCGTTCGACGAAGTGGAACGGCAGCACCCCTATTCGATTTGGGCGCGGCGGGCGATTTTGATGTCGGCGTTTTGTCACTATCAAGGCAACAAATACAACGAAGCAATTTTGGCTGCGGACCGGTTCATCACTTTACACCCGGGTAACAAAGACGCGCCCTATGCGTACTACCTTAAGTCAGTTTCCCTCTATGAGCAGATCGTCGATGTCGGTCGTGACCAACGGCGGACGGAGCAGGCGATGTCGGCGTTGCGGGAACTCATCAAGCGGTTTCCGCAAACTGACTACGCGCGCGATGCAAGATTGAAACTTGATCTGACGCGGGATCACTTGGCTGGTAAAGAAATGGCGATTGGCCGCTATTATTTGAAACGTGGCGAGATGGTGGCTGGGATTAGCCGCTTTCGGACGGTGGTGGAAAAATATCAAACCACCAGCCACGTTCCTGAAGCATTACACCGCTTGGTCGAAGCCTATTTGTCTTTAGGTGTCGTCAAGGAAGCGCAAGCCTCAGCTGCGGTGCTCGGGCATAATTACCCTGGCAGCGAATGGTATGAAGACACCTACGCTGTCATGCAGGAATATGGAAGCATCCCTGATGCCGGAAAGCCGGTTGCACAAACCCGGTCGGCTTCGCCAGTTGCAGCGCCGCAAGAACCGATGCCAGTCATCGCTCCACCGGAAATGGCTTCTGATCCAGGGACTGCGGCTGAGACTGCAGACAAAAAAGACGACGAAGGTGGTCTCTTCGACTGGTTTTAGTTTTTCCAATACGGCGCCACGCTTCATATGCTGACATCCCTTTCAATCCGCGACTTTGTGCTGATTGAGCGGTTGGATTTGGAGTTTGCTCCCGGGTTGTGCGTGCTCACCGGCGAGACCGGTGCAGGCAAGTCCATATTGCTTGATGCGCTGGGTCTGGCAACTGGCGGGCGGGCAGAGCGTGGTTTTATTCGCGCAGGTTCTTCACAAGCAACAGTCACTGCGGTGTTTGATCCGCCACGAGATCATCCGGTGCGCGCCTTGCTCAGCGGCAATGGCTTGGACGGCGACAGCGCGCTGATCTTCCGGCGAACGATTGGAGCGGACGGACGCAGCCGGGCGTTTGTCAATGACCAGCCTGTTTCGATCGGGCTAATGCGCGAAGCTGGTGCGATGCTGCTTGAGATTCATGGGCAACACGATGATCGCGGTTTGCTCGATGGTGCGGGTCATCGCAATTTGCTGGACGCTTTTGGGCGGCTCGGTGA
>VFKO01000621.1 GCA_009885515.1 Rhodobiaceae bacterium
ACTTGATTGATATCAGGCGGATCGAGGCGTCGCTCGAGCGCTTTGGGCAGCGCTTTGTGCAGCGGCTGTTTACCGAGGTTGAGCAAAAAAAATCGGAGGGGCGGCTGAACCGGGCGGCTTCGTATGCAAAACGGTTTGCGGCAAAAGAGGCTTGCTCCAAGGCTTTGGGCACTGGATTTCGCAAAAATGTCTATTGGCGTGATCTGGGGGTTGAGAATCAACGCTCGGGAAAGCCAACGATGGTTCTAACCGGTGGGGCGGCGGAACGGCTCAAATCCCTGTTGCCTGCGGGCATGAAAGCCCAGATCGATTTGTCGATTACCGACGATTTCCCCCTCGCCCAAGCGATTGTGATCATCTCGGCCGTGCCCGAAAATTCGCCGGAATAGCGAGTTATTTCCGGCGATTCACCTTGTGCAATTAACCAGTTGTAATGGCAGACCGATTGACACTATTTGGTCCAACCCTCATTTCTTCATATGATCTTTGTTTGGTGACTGTAGGATGTGCGTATGACGACCGGAACTGAACTGCCGTGGTGGAAGAGCGAATTTGTAATCGAGACGGTCAAAACCATCGCGATCGTGGTGGGCATTGTCGGCTTTGTTCAGACGCTGTTATTCCAGCCGTTTCGCATTCCGTCGAGTTCGATGGAGGGCTCGCTTGAGGTCGGCGATTACTTGTTCGTGTCGAAATACAGCTACGGCTATTCGGAGTATTCCATTCCTTTCTTTAGTCCTGCGCACGCCTCTGAGGAGCGGGTGCTCGAGGGGGCTGCAGAGCGGGGGGATGTGGTTGTGTTCCGTCTGCCGAGCGACCCCAGTCAAGATTACATCAAGCGCGTGATCGGCTTGCCCGGTGATCGCATTCAAATGGTGGCTGGCGTTCTGCACATTAACGGCGAACCGGTCAAACTCGAGAAAATCGAAGATCGCGTCGAGATGTATGATGAAGAAAGCGAAACGCGCATTCCGCGCTATATGGAAACGCTGCCCAACGGTGTGCAGCATGTTATATTGAATCGCGAAGATGGCTCGGGCCTGGATGATACGGCTGAATTCGTCGTACCGAAGGGCCATTACTTTATGATGGGCGACAATCGCGATAATTCCAACGATAGCCGGCGTGACGTCGGATTTGTTCCTGCCACCAATCTTGTTGGACGGGCACAAGTGATTTTCTTTTCGCACGATGGGTCGGCTGCGCTGTGGGAAATCTGGAAGTGGCCAATGGCTATCCGCTATAGCCGCCTGCTGAATGCGATCGACTGAACGTGAAATGCGTGGGCGGGGCACGTGAAGCGGATGTTGGGGTTCGGGGTGAGGACATTGTCCGAACGATTGGGATGGGTGACTGAGGTGCTGCGTATCATTGTCTATGCATTGCTGATTGCGGTGTTCATCCGGACGTTTTTGTTTCAGCCGTACAATATTCCTTCAAGTTCGATGGAAGAGACACTGCTGGTCGGGGACTATCTGTTCGTCACGAAATTCTCGTATGGATATTCCAAATATTCGCTGCCTTGGTCCTTGAACTCATTGTCGGGCCGAGTCTGGTCGGGAAGCCCTGAACGGGGCGATGTTGCGGTGTTCAGACTGCCCGCCCGGCCCAATGAGGATTACATCAAGCGCGTGGTCGGGCTGCCGGGCGATCGCATTCAGATGATCGACGGTGTGCTTCATATCAACGGAGAGCCTTGCAAGCTGGAACGG
>VFKO01000428.1 GCA_009885515.1 Rhodobiaceae bacterium
AGGTCGGGATCCCCGCCGCGCGATAAAAGACGCCGTCGGTGGCCCCAGACGACATTGCCGGCACAATCGGCACACCCGGATAGTTCGCGTGCACGGCTTTCGTCACCGCTTTCACAATATCGTCGCGCAGGGGCGACGCGTCGCTGGCGGTGTAATTGCTTTCAAGCGGCGCTACTTCAATCTTGCCACCCACCAGACGCTTGAGCACCGTCTGCACCTTCTCGATCGCCACCCCCGGAAAAATACGGCAGTTCACCGTTGCGGTGACGCTTTGCGGCAGCGCGTTGTCTGCATGCCCGCCCTGGATCAGCGTCGGAATGCACGTCGTGCGCACCCGCCCGACATGAAATGGGCTTGCCGACAGCACGCGCGTCGCATTTCTGTCGCCCGGATGGGCCGCAAAGCGCCGCATCGCCCGCCCGATCATACCCTTCGTCACCAGACCCGCTGCGCGAAAGGCCGCAACCGTCGTTGCATTCCACATCACCGGAAATTCATGGCGCTTGACCCGCGCCAGCGCCGCCATCACCTCATAGATCGCATTGTCAGGACTGGGCTGGGACGAGTGACCCCCGGGATTGTGCGCCGTCAGCTTGAAGCTGGCAAAAGTCTTTTCCGCCGTTTGTAGGTAGTAGACGGTGGGCACGCCCGCCTCATTCAACTCGCCACCACCCGCATCGGTGTTGAGCGCGAACTCCGCGTCGATCAGCGCCCGATGCTCGCGCACCAACGACGTCGCCGTCAGCCCGACCGTTTCCTCATCGCCCGTGAAGGCAATGATCAAGTCGCGCGTTGGCGTGAATTTCTCGGCCCGCAGCGACAAAAACAAAGACGCTAAAATCGCCACGCCCGCTTTGTTGTCCGCCGTCCCACGACCGAAGAAAAACCCGTTCTCCTCGATCAGCGTGAACGGATCGCGCTGCCAATCGGCGCGCCGCGCCGGCACCACATCCATATGCGCCATCAAGAGTATGGGCTTGCCACCTGTCCCGTCCCCGCGATAGCGCACCACCAGCGACGCCGTTTTCCCGAGCGGCAGAACTTGAATATCTTCGGAGGAAAAACCCCCACCCTTGAAGCGCCCGGCGAGATACGCCGCCATCTCAGGCACACGGACCCCATCGGTCGATGTATCGATGCCCACAATGTGCTTGTAGATTTCGAGGGCCTGGACGCGCTCGGCGTCGTTCGGCGATTGTGCGTAAGCGGCACCGCTTAACGCCAGCATCAGTGCGGTCGCAAAAGAGAAAATTCTCAAAGCCGTGGACCCCCTCAACTCCCAAACGCATACGCATTCATCGACATCGAACCAAACTCCCACGACGCATGCAAGCGGCGCGACGGCGCGCCGTCTGCGGCCCCACGCGCCACCAGCAGCGGCTCGAAATGTTCGATGGTCGGATGATTGGTCTTGGCGAACGGCGCCACGTGCTGCCAGTTCACCAGCGCCTGGTCATCACCGGCCTCAAGCGTGCGGTCCAGCCATTCGATAAATTCCGTCGCCCATTCGGCGGGCGCGGGCGTTGGCTTGGCCCGCAAATTATGCGTCGCACTGCCGCTACCGATAATCAGCACGCCCTCATCGCGCAGCGGTGCCAACGCCCGCCCGATCGCGAAATGATCGGCGCTGCTGCCGCTGGTGGTCAAAGACAGCGGCACAAGCGGTATGTCCGCTTTGGGCCACGCCAGCATCAACGGTACCCACACACCGTGATCACGCCCGCGCGCTGGATCAAGGCGCGCGCCAATCTGTGCTTCTGTCAACAGTTGTAATGCCCGCTCGGCCACATCGCCCGCCACCGCTGCCGGATATTGCAGCCGGTAGAGTGGTTGCGGAAAGCCATAGAAATCGTGGATCGTGTCCGTGCCCAGGCCCAGTGCCACCTGGGTCTCTTCCCAATGCGCAGACACCACCAACAGCGCTCGTGGGCGAGGCAAGTTGCCAGCCAATGATTTGAGGAACGTGCTGGCCGGTGATTTCATCAGCGCCAAAGTCGGCGCGCCGTGGGAGAGAAACAAAGCCGGTAATGTCATGCGAACATACCCTTCTTGATTAGCCCTTCGCCCGCTTGCGGCAGAAGGTGTCTCGCCGCCCTTTGCGGCGTGACGGATGAGGGCCCTCACGCGACTTCAAAAAATTGGTGGAGCTAAGCGGGATCGAACCGCTGACCTCTTGAATGCCATTCAAGCGCTCTCCCAGCTGAGCTATAGCCCCACATTAAAAATCCAACGCCGTCCCGGGTGCGCGGCGCGTATTTCACCTATAACAAAATAAACACCAGAGCCGCAACACCGCTGCGGCTCTCACGCGCTCATTCCTTGTCCAGGCTGTCCTTGTCGATAATGTCGGCCACGCCTTCATCATCATCGACGGTCTCGATCAGCGTGTCGTCGTTTTCGTCTTCGTCGTCGTCATCTTCGACTTCTTCAAGATCGACTTCGTCACCCACGACTTCCGGCTTGTCTTCTTTCTCGTCGCCGTCTTCGCTTTCGACCAGATCGGGATCGGGGATCGCTTCATCGTCGAGTGCGACCTCTTTGACTTCTTCGGCGCCCGCCTCCTCGTCCTCATCCGCTTCTGGCTTGGCCGCGTCAGAATCTTCTGAATCGTCACGAGCACTCGAGGCTTTGACAGCGCCTTCTCCCGTATCGCGAATGACCGAGGCGCCAGACCGCGTCCGGCGCATCTTCACGATCGCTTCAGCCGTAAAGCTAAAGGCACATTTCGGGCAGACGATTGGCTTTTTGCTCAAATCGTAGAATCTTGCCGCGCAACTTGGGCAAATGCGCTTTGTTCCGATATCCGGAGCAGCCACCGGGGTGATTTCCTGAATGTTTGAGAGGGGAAATTGAGGGGCGTCCCATTGCCACGAAGCGGGCCGCCTGTCAAAGAGAAGTTGTGACGCGAAGCGTTGCCCGCGAAAACCCGCAGAGCCATCAACAACCACAAAACGCCGCACCTTGACCACACAAAGCCCTCCGCTGCCTCTGGCGGCTCGATCATCCGGACCTCTCAAGGGGCGATTGCGCGTGCCCGGTGACAAGTCGATTTCCCACCGTGCCCTCATATTGGGCGCGCTGGCGGCAGGCCGGACAACCATCGCAGGCCTGCTGGAAGGCGAAGACGTCCTCAACACAGCCTCGGTCCTGCGGGCGCTGGGCGCTGACATTGTCCGGGACCCCGCGGGGGTGTGGCATGTTCACGGGTTCGGCGTCGGCGGGTTTAGCGAACCCACGGACATCCTGGATCACGGCAATTCCGGCACCGGCGTGCGCCTCATGTTGGGCGCGGTTGCAACCACACCGATTACGGCGACCTTCACCGGCGACGCCTCACTGCGCAAGCGCCCGATGCGCCGCGTTCTCGACCCTATCGAGCGCTTCGGCGCCCAAACCGTGACCCGCGACGGCGGCTTGCTGCCGATCACCATCAAGGGCGCGAAAAATCCGATCCCCATCACCTATCGACTCCCCGTCCCCTCCGCCCAGGTAAAGTCAGCTGTCCTGCTCGCTGGTCTCAACGCCCCGGGCGACACCACCGTGATCGAGGCCGAAGCCACCCGCGACCACACCGAGCGCATGCTCACCCATTTCGGCGCCGTCGTCCGCCGCCAGAAAATCGAAGGCGGCTTGACCGCCATCACCTTGACGGGCCAACCCGAACTTCGCGCAAGCCACGTGCAGGTGCCGGCCGACCCTTCATCGGCCGCCTTCCCCATGGTCGGAGCCCTCATCGTTCCGGGGTCAGAGGTCCGCATTGAGGCCGTGATGCTGAACCCCACGCGCACGGGCCTCATCACCGTGCTCAAGCGCATGGGTGCTGACATCACGATTGAAAACGAGCGCAGTGAAAGCGGTGAAAGCGTTGGCGATCTTGTGATCAAAGCAGGCCCATTAAAGGGCATCGACATCGAACCCGAAATCGCGCCATCGATGATCGACGAATATCCGATCCTGGCCATCGCGGCGGCCTTCGCCGAAGGCCGGACCAAAATGACGGGACTGGGCGAACTGCGCGTCAAGGAAAGCGATCGCCTCGCAGCGATTGCCGACGGCTTGATAGCCTGCGGCATCAAAATAGCACTGGGCAGCGATTGGCTTTCCGTCGAAGGCTTGGGCGCAGGCGGCATGCCCGGCGGCGCCAGAGTGGCCACCCACATGGACCATCGCATCGCCATGGCCTTCCTGATCGCAGGCCTTGCCGCCAAGGCCCCCGTCACCGTCGACGACACAAGCTTCGTCGCCACCAGCTTCCCCGATTTCATCCCGCTCATGCAAAGCCTCGGCGCCATCTTCACACGGCCCAACCAATGACCGCGCTACCCGTCATCGCGATCGACGGCCCCGCCGCTTCCGGCAAGGGCACACTCGCACGCCGCGTCGCGGCCGCCATGGGTTTTGCACATCTCGACACCGGCACGCTCTACCGTGTCGTGGGCCTTGCGGTGCTCAAGGCTGGCAAAGACCCTGGCGATGCCGGCGCTGCAACCGCTGCTGTGAAAGCGCTTGACCTTTCGCTGCTTGAGGACCACGCCCTTCGCAGCGCCGAGACCGGCGTCGCCGCCTCGCAAGTGGGCGCCAATCCTGCCGTGCGAGAGGCTTTGCTGGAATTCCAGCGCAATTTCGCTGCCCACCCCCCAGGCGGTCAGGGCGCAGTTCTCGACGGGCGTGACATCGGCACCATCATCTGCCCCACAGCCACCGTAAAGCTCTTCGTCACCGCGACCCCGCAAGTTCGCGCCCGCCGCCGCTACCTGGAGCTGTTTTCCCATGGCTCGTCTCGCACGGAAGCTGAGGTTTTGGCCGATATTTGCTCGCGCGACCACCGCGATATGAGTCGCCCTGTCGCACCATTGGCCCAGGCGCCAGACGCGCACTTGCTGGACACCACCCAACTCGATATAGAAGCCGCCGTTGCCTTGGCGCTTGAAATCGTCAGGGCGGCTCTCCGCACTTGATGGGTGCACACGCTTTGGGGTTGGGGCCTCAACGGCGCTTTTTTGTTTTGAAAACAACCGGGTCCGAAGGCCTGCGCTCCCACGCATTGGCAACAAGACTCTCAAAGTCCGCCGGATGAATTCCGGCCGGCATACGCCTGAGACTGCATTGGAGAACAACTGAATGGCACGTTCTGCCGCCGCGCGCGTTGCGCCCAAGGAAACAATTTTTAATCCGTCCAAAGAAGATTTTGAAGCCCTCCTCGAGGAAAGCTACAAGACCCACGGCCTTCAGGAAGGCAACGTCGTTACTGGCCTCGTCATTGCGATCGAAAAAGAATTCGCCATCATCGACGTTGGTCTGAAGACCGAAGGCAAAATTGCACTCAAGGAATTCGCCCTCGCAGGCCAAGCCCCCAAGATCGCCGTCGGCGACAGCGTCGAGGTCTTCCTCGATCGCGTTGAAAACGCGCTGGGTGAAGCCGTCCTCTCGCGCGATAAGGCCCGCCGCGAAGAATCCTGGACCAGGCTCGAGCGCGCTTCGGAAGACAAATCACGCGTCACCGGCGTCATCTTCGGTCGCGTCAAAGGCGGCTTCACCGTCGACCTCGATGGCGCCGTCGCCTTCTTGCCCGGCAGCCAGGTCGACATCCGGCCCGTGCGCGATGCCGGCCCCCTGATGAACAAGCCAGAGCCGTTCCTGATCCTGAAAATGGACAAGCGCCGCGGCAACATCGTCGTCTCGCGCCGTGCAGTTCTCGAAGAAAGTAGAGCCGAACAGCGCAACGAACTCGTCGCCAACCTCAAGGAAGGTCAAGTCATCGAAGGCGTGGTCAAGAACATCACCGACTACGGTGCCTTCGTCGATCTCGGCGGTGTAGACGGCTTGCTCCATGTCACCGACATCGCCTGGCGTCGCGTCAATCACCCAAGCGAAGTCTTGTCGATCGGCCAATCCGTGAAGGTCCAGGTTGTCAAGGTAAACCCGGAAACCCAACGCATCAGCCTCGGCATGAAGCAACTCGAAGCCGATCCCTGGGATGGTGTGGCAACGAAATACCCGATGCAGGGCAAGTTCAAGGGCCGCGTCACCAACATCACCGACTACGGCGCCTTTGTCGAACTCGAGCCGGGCGTCGAAGGCCTGGTTCACGTCTCGGAAATGTCGTGGGTCAAGAAAAACGTCCATCCCGGCAAGATCATTTCGACCAGCCAGGAAGTCGAAGTCATGGTGCTCGAAGTCGATGCCGGCAAGCGCCGCATCAGCCTCGGCCTCAAGCAGACCCTGGAAAACCCATGGCATGGTTTCGCCGCCAAGCACCCGGTCGGAACTCTCATCGAAGGCGAGATCAAGAACATCACCGAGTTCGGTCTGTTCATTGGCCTCGACGGCGAGATCGACGGCATGGCGCATCTGTCCGATCTCGACTGGAACGAGCCCGGCGAAGAAGCGATCAAGAAACACAAGAAGGGTGACCGCGTAAAAGCGATTGTCATCGACATTGACGTCGACAAGGAACGCATCGCCCTTGGCTTGAAGCAGGTCACCGGCGATCCGATGGAAAGCCTTGGACCCGTCAAGAAAGGCGACATCGTCACCTGCACGGTCACCGAAGTCACCGACAGCGGCATCGAAGTTGCCGTCGGCGAACTGAAAGCCTTTATTCGCAAGAACGAGCTTTCACGTGATCGTGCCGAGCAACGTCCCGACCGTTACGCCGTTGGCGACAAGATCGATGTCAGGGTCACCAACGTCGATAAGGCCGCGCGCAAGATCGCTCTGTCGATCAAAGCGCGTGAAATCGCCGAAGAAAAGGACGCCGTCGCACAATACGGCTCGTCTGATTCCGGTGCCTCATTGGGTGACATTCTGGGCGCTGCCCTGCGCAAGAAAGCGGAAAAGACCGACGAGTAGCCGTCACCTCAAAAACTGTGGCAAAGTTCAAAGGGGCGGCTTCAACCGCCCCTTTTTGCATCAAAGTCAGGAATATCCCTTATTTTAGAACAGCTTGGGGCCA
The DNA here is from genome assembly GCA_009885515.1 of Rhodobiaceae bacterium. Lineage (GTDB taxonomy): Bacteria > Pseudomonadota > Alphaproteobacteria > Micropepsales > Micropepsaceae > SZUA-430. Next base: position 6,956 of record VFKO01000428.1, read on the forward strand.
TGCATGCCTTGACGGCAGCCCTCCCCCTTGGCAGCTTCGCCCTCAAGCAAGGGACTCAAATGATCAAATCGGAATTGGTCCAGAAACTGGCCGAACAGAATCCGCATCTGTTTCAGCGCGATATCGAAAGAATCGTCGCAACGATTTTCGGCGAAATTGCCAAGGCCCTGGCCCACGGCGACCGCGTCGAGCTACGCGGCTTCGGCGCCTTCTCGGTCAAGTCCAGGCCTGCCCGCACCGGCCGCAATCCGCGTACCGGTGAATCCGTTCACGTCGGCGCCAAACACGTACCCTTCTTCAAGACCGGAAAAGAACTGCGCGACCGCCTGAACGTCGAAGAAAAATAGACGCCATGACCAGCCTCTTTCGCACGGTATTTTTTTGGGCGCTCGCCCTCACAACAGCCGCCGTCGCCATCGCCAACCGCAAGGGCGTGACCTTGAGTTTCGATCCGTTCAACTCAACCTCACCCGCCCTCGCAATAGAAATCCGCCTGTTCTGGATCATCCTGGGCGCAGCCCTCATAGGCATCGTCCTGGGCAGCTGGTCCAGCTGGCTCGCCCAAAACCCCCTCCGCCGCACCCTGCGCGACCAGGAAGAAAAAATCCGCAGGCTCGAACGCGAAGTCGAAGTAGCGCAGTCGATTATCGCGAAACCGGGCACGGCGCGCACCATCGACGTAAGACGGGCATGAGTTAAGTAAGCGACATGCCTCACCGTCGCGCAATCACGCCTAAACTATAAAGTCCCGCAAGCTGTCGCAGACCGCGGCTGCCAGGCTCATCGGCATAGCTCAACCCGATCTATCCAATCTATTGCGCGGGCGTTTTTCTGGTTGTCCGACGGAACGCTTGATGCGGATGCGCATCCCGTTCGGCAGGGATAACGATATCGTAGTCCGCTTGCCCAATCGCGCACGAAAAACCGGCAGAATCCTGTTGCTCACTGCAGCACTGTGAGGCCATTGCCAGCAGAGGAGGCCCTCCTTATAAGCGCCACACCATGACCCATGCGGCACAAAATCCCGTCTTCTGCGCCCTCGACACGACCTCCCTCGCACAGGCTTGGACGTGGGCACTCGCCGTCAAACCCTTCGTCGGCGGTCTGAAAGTCGGCCTGGAATTTTTCAACTCAAACGGACCGGACGGGGTCCGCAAGATTGTTGACTTAGGCCTTCCCGTCTTCACCGACCTGAAACTGCACGACATCCCCAACACGGTCTCAGGCGGCATTCGCGCTGTCCTGCCGCTGGGTGTTTCGATCGTGAACGTGCATTGCGCGGGCGGTGCGGCGATGATGCGCGCCGCAGCCGAGGCCGCCGCATCAGCCGGAGCCAGACGCCCCAAAATCATCGGCGTCACCGTGTTGACCAGCCTCGATCAATCCGACCTTCAGGCAACAGGAGTGACGGGCTCACCGTCAGATCACGTTTTGCGTTTGGCGACCCTCGCCAAAGCTTCAGGACTGGACGGTGTCGTCTGCGCCGCGCACGAAATCGCGATGCTGCGCCGTGAATTGGGTTCGGACTTCCTGCTGGTCGTCCCGGGCATCAGACCGGCGGGCGCCGCATCCACCGACCAAAAGCGTGTGATGACACCAAAGGAAGCGCACGAACTTGGCGCCGACATTCTGGTTGTCGGCCGCCCGATTACAGCCGCGGCCGATCCAGCCGCCGCCGCGCGCGCCATCCGCGACGAATTGTTCAAGGGACCGGCATGACCGGCGCGATCAAGATTTGCGGCGTCAAGACGGCGGAGGCTGTTGATGCGGCCGCACGGGCGGGCGCGACGCACTTGGGCTTTAACTTTTACGACGCAAGCCCTCGCCTGGTTTCAACCACCGCCGCAGCCGCCCTTTCTGCCCGCGCTCCGGCGTTGGAAAGCGTCGCCTTGACCGTGGATGCCACCGACGCGCTGCTCGACCGGATCGTGCGCGAAGCTGCACCCTCGCTATTGCAGCTTCACGGCAGCGAGACGCCTGAGCGCGTCGGTCTCATCAAATCCCGCTTCGGATTGCGCGTGATGAAAGCCGTCGCCATCGCCTCGCCCGCCGATGTTCGCCACGCCCACACCTACGAGCACATTGCAGACGTCCTGCTGTTCGACGCCAAACCGGACGCGCTGCCCGGCGGCAACGGCCTGACCTTTGACTGGCAACTGATCGCGAACGAAAAATGGTCGAAGCCGTGGATGTTGTCCGGCGGCCTCACGCCTGACAATGTCGCCGGCGCCATTCGCACCACGCGCGCGCGCGGCGTCGACGTGTCCTCCGGCGTAGAAAAGTCGCGGGGCGAGAAAGACACGGTCCTGATCGAACGCTTCATCGCTTCGGCGCGCCATGCCTTCGCTGAACATCACACGATATGAACCAGATGAAACCCAACTCCTTCCGCACCGGCCCCGACGCCAACGGCCATTTCGGCATTTATGGCGGGCGCTATGTCGCCGAAACATTGATGCCGCTGATCCTTGACGTCGAGCGGGCCTATAGTGCCGCCAAAAAAGATCCCTCGTTTCAGGCCGAGCTCGACAGCTTTCTCGAACACTATGTCGGCCGCCCCTCGCCACTTTATTTCGCTGAGCGCCTGACCGCGCATTTCGCCGGCCCGAAAATCTATTTCAAACGCGACGAGCTCAACCACACCGGCGCCCACAAGATCAACAACTGCATGGGCCAGATTCTGCTCGCCCGCCGCATGGGCAAGACGCGCATCATCGCCGAGACCGGCGCGGGCCAGCACGGTGTGGCGACCGCAACCGTCGCCGCGCGCTTCGGCCTGCCCTGCGTTGTTTACATGGGTGAAGAAGACATCAAGCGCCAATCGCCCAACGTCTTCCGCATGAAATTGCTCGGCGCCGAAGTCATACCCGTCACCTCCGGATCGCGAACACTCAAAGACGCCATGAACGAAGCCATGCGCGACTGGGTGGCCAATGTGGACTCCACCTTCTACATCATCGGCACAGTCGCAGGCCCCCATCCCTATCCGGCAATGGTGCGCGATTTCCAAGCGGTCATCGGCATTGAAGCCAAAGCACAAATGCACAAAGCCGAAGGCCGCCTGCCCGACGCCGCTATCGCCTGCATTGGCGGCGGCTCCAATGCGATGGGATTATTCTATCCCTTCCTCGACGATCCCGAAGTCGCACTCTATGGCGTCGAAGCCGCAGGTCACGGCCTAGAAACCGGACAGCACGCAGCCTCTCTCGCCAGAGGGCGACCCGGTGTGCTGCACGGCAACCGCACCTATCTGCTGCAGGACTCCGACGGCCAGATCATCGAAGCCCATTCGATTTCAGCCGGCCTCGACTATCCCGGCATCGGCCCTGAACATGCCTGGCTGCACGACATGAAGCGCGTCAACTACGTCTCGGCGACCGACAGGGAAGCGCTCGACGCCTTTCAGCTTTGCGCACTGCAGGAAGGCATCATCCCGGCCCTGGAGCCTGCACACGCACTCGCCTTCACCCAAAAACTCGCCAAGACAATGGATCGCAACAAGATCATCCTCATGAACATGTGCGGCCGCGGCGACAAAGACATCTTCGCCGTCGCCGAACGTCTGGGAGCGAAATTGTGAGCACCACATCAAACCGTGCAAGCACCTCTTTCCTCCTCCGCTTGCGGGCTACCGCATGCACACAAATATTCGCTCAGTTCCGCATTTTTAAAAACTCTGTCACCCCGTACGCGGCGCAGCATCCTTCATGCTGCGCCGCAGACACGGGGCCCATACGAGGTGCAGGGCAAGCCACTTGTGGGACCAGGTACAGATTTTTGACGGTGAGGTTGCACCCGGGTGGGTCCCGCTGCCTGCGAAGCGGCACAAGAGTGCCGCATCGCGCACGGGATGACGGCCCGTTTTGTATTTTGAGATATGTGCATAACCAAGCGGGTGATCAAAATAATTGTGCGGGGCTCGCATGAGAATCGCCAAGCGCTTCGCCCAACTGAAGCAAAAAAACCGCGCCGGCTTCGTGGCCTTCATTTCAGCCGGTGATCCTGACTACGAAACATCGCTCGAAATCTTGAAAGGGCTGCCAGCTGCCGGCGCCGACGTCATCGAGCTCGGCATGCCTTTCACCGACCCAATGGCCGAGGGCCCCGCAATCCAGGCATCGTCCCTGCGCGCTCTCAAAGCGGGACAGACCATGGCCAAAACCCTCGCCATGGTGCACAGCTTCCGCGAGGGCGACCATGAGACCCCCATCGTATTGATGGGCTACTACAATCCCATCCATTCCTACGGCGTCGACAAGTTCAGCCGCGATGCTAAGGCCGCCGGC
>VFKO01000080.1 GCA_009885515.1 Rhodobiaceae bacterium
GCGACGTGCCCTATCTCGACAGCGTTTTCCGGATATTGGGTGCGGTGACGTCAACGGTCATCGACCGCTATGGTTTTGAAACGTTGATCCATGCGCGCGAAATGACGGAGCGCTTGGCGGGACGGTTAGCCCGGCTGGATTGTTCAACGCCGGCGCCATGCCGGACAGTGACACCGCACTTCGTTCGCGTTTCGCTCGCCGATCTGGCCGAAGACGAAACGCGCAAGAAGTTGGCGTCGATCCCGACCGGCTTGACGATCGCCGATGTTGATGTCGATGCGCTGATCGCGGCTGGCCACGATGCAGTGCTGTGCGATCCGGGCATGCGTGCGTTCTTCCAAAGCTTGCCAAACGTGCGCACGCCCAAGAGCCCATCGCGCTGCCGCGCCCCGCAAAAGCCTTAACGCGACGCTTTCACCTTCGCGGCGCGCTCGTCCTTGTCGTGCGCGAGATAGCGCAGGATCGGCGAAAGCACGATCAGCCCGGCGCCGAGTGCCAAGCCCACAAGGCCGATCATCTCGAACACTTCGACATAGGTCGCCAGCGCCTTGCCCGGGTCGAGCACTTGACCCGCCACAGTTTCGGTCGCGGTCAGTTCGGCCACCATGCCGCCGACATACTGTGCCCACGACGACGCCAGGAACCAGGTCGCCATGATCGTTGACACTACTGCGGCGGGAGCCAGCTTTGTCATCTGCGAAAGTCCGACCGGTGAAATAAACAACTCACCAGTGGTGTGCAACAAATAAGCCAGCACCAAGAAGACTAGCGGCACCCGGAAAGAGTCGTCCGCGAACTGCGCGCCCAATACAAGGACAAAAAACCCGGCGCCGACTTGCAAAAGCGCCAGACCGAATTTCAAGGCGGGGTTTGGATCCAAATCGAACCTGCCCAGATAGGCCCACAAGGCCGAGAAGGCTGGCGCCATCAGCAAAATGAATCCGGCGTTGAACGATTGCGTTTGCGCAGCGGTCAACGAGTAATTCAATATGAAATCCCCGTTTGCCACCCCAGGAATTGCTACCGATCCAGTGGGCAAAAACGTGTTGCGCTCGGTGAACAAATTGATCGACGATCCTGCCTGCTCGAACAAGGTCCAAAACACGACGGAGGCGCCTATTAGGAACAACGCCAAGATCATGCGCTGTGCCTCAATAAACGTACACTGTGTCACCATGAAGACGAGGAGATAGCTCAACACCACGAACGAGCCCGCGCCCAGCATGTAGCCGACATATTCGTTCTGCTGAACGATCAGCCAAACCAGCCCAACACCCGCGATGCCGGACAGATAGATGAACCATTCCAGGTTGACCGGGCCAAGGAATGGCCGCGTGATCCGCTCGGGATTTGGTGGCTCGCCCTTGCCTTCCAGCAACGGCTTGCCCAGGCCGAATACGATGAAGCCCAGCGCCATGCCGACGCCGGCGGCACCGAATCCAGCCCACCACCCGATATTCGTGCCCAGCCAACCGCACGCGATCGCGGCCCAAAATGCGCCCAGATTGATGCCGTAGTAGTAGAGTGTGAACCCCGGATCGCGGCGCGGGTCACCCTTGCTGTAGAGCTGGCCCACGATGGTGGAAATATTCGCCTTCAAGAACCCGACACCCATGATGATGAGTGCCAGCGCCAGAAAGAAAATGTCGGTGTAAATCCGGTCGGCGTGTTTGACCGACAATTCGAAAGAACCCTTCGTCAGGATCGACGGAATTGGCGCGCCCTCGGGAAGTCCCTTGATCTCAAGTCCGCCATCGGTCGACGCACCATAGGCGTATTTCTTGCCATCGACCATCAAGCCGACTTGGCGCGCTTCCATGCGGCCTTGGACGTCGAATACATATTGCTGGCCCTGATAGGTCAGCACCTGCTGGGCTGGAGGACCCTCGATACCCATCGTAAAGTGACCGGCTACCAACAGGATGGCGCCGAAAGCAATCGCCTTGCGCGTGCCGAGAAACTGATCGGCCATGAAGCCGCCGATCAACGGCAGCAAATAGACGAGCGACGTATAGGCACCGTATTGCCGCGCCGCGACGCCATCGTCGAACAGGAAATGCTGCGTCATGAAAAAGATCAAAAGTCCGCGCATGCCGTAGTAGGAAAAGCGTTCCCACATTTCGGCGAAAAACAGGATGAACAATCCTTTGGGATGGCGCGTCAGCTGCCACAAGACGGGCACGGCGGTGGCGACGGTAATAACGATCCCGGCCAGAAAGACGATATCCATTGAACTCTTCCTCGAGTGAACACTGTATCCAGCCGGCAAAAGACCACGTGAATGAGCGAACCACAAGCGTTTGGCGCAAAAGTGCTTCGGAGTGTGGCTGTTAATCCGTTGACTTTCTTAACGACGAAAGCGCGGCGGTGGCGTTGGTAGCCAAGACGCCCATGGGTTGTGCGAGTGCGAGCATCTTCGTGAGACCGGGGAATCTGTTGAGTTATTATCACTATCGCAGAGGCTTTTGATGAACCCACGTTAGAGATGTGCTACGACATGGGTTAGGGGACGCTTTGGGGGGGCGTGATGAAGAGTTTCATTATAGTGGCGCTGACGTTTGTCGCGCTCACTCTCGCGGTGATCGTTATCATTGATCGCATGGGCGAGGAGCAGAGCGGACATCAGCTCGGTGGCGCCAGCATTGCGGTCGCATACTACGTTGAAAGAAATGTGGCGGCGGACGCGGCCAAACAAACGGCCATCACGATGCGGGATATTTTGGCGTCGTTGAAAGACGCCGGTGTCAACGATGATGACATTGCCTGGACTGCGGTGCGCATCGATTTGGTGGGAAGCGAAAATGCTCAGCAGGGTTTTTACTCTTACCAATCCATCTCTGTGAAAGTGAACGATCTGAGACTCGTTGGCAGTATTTTGGAAGGCGTTTCAAAAGCAGGCGCGAATTATTGGCTGGTCACTTACAAAGGGTCCGGCGAACAAAGCAAAACATTTGAAGACGTGGCACACAAGATTGCAATCAGCGATGCAAATGCTGCAGCAAATGTGTACCAGACCGGAAGTAGCTCAAGTGAAGGCGGCAACCTGGCAGATCAAGATGCGCGCAGCAATTTCACTGGTGCCGCTCACCGTGGGCGCGGTTATGAGGATTTGATTTTGCAAGTTGATAATGTCACCGTAACCCGCTCACAGGCTGCAATGCCCCACGCAATTTTTGACACAAGGCCGTCCGGGCGGGAATAGAAAACTTTGTGCGTCCAGTTGGCTGAGTAAGCTCTGGTAATTCGGGTGAGGACTCTCATGAAGAGTGGCATGCTCGGAGCGGTGATGTTCGTTGCGCTCCTCGCGGCAACGATTGCAGTCATTGTGCTGGTGCGGGTTCCTGACATGTATGCGGTAGATGGTGCGGGGTCGGTTACGTATCAGCCGGACATCGCTAACATTTCCGTGGGGGTTCAAACTGAAAGCAAGGATGCAGTCGTGGCCGCAAATCAGACGGCTCGATCCATGCGAGCCGTACTCTCTTCACTGAGAACTGCTGGAGTAAAAGCAGAGGATATCCGAACCACATCTGTGCGTGTTGACAGAGTCGAATTAGACCGCAACTCACGAAGCACTGAAAACGCGTCTGCGCCGATCTATTTTTCGTTTCAGTCGGTTTCTGTGAGAGTAAGCGAATTTGCAAAAATTTCGGGAATTCTGCACGAGGCATCAAAGGCTGGCGCAACACAGCTGCATGTGCGTTACGCTTTGACGGAAGGAGAAAAGCGGCGAATTGCAGCTGCGGCCAGGTTGGTTGCACTGGCTGACGCGATTGCGCGGGCAGATTCCTATGCGAAGGGTGGTCAATTTGTTCGCGGGCGAATACTGAAAATCCAGGATGGCGCCTCAAGGTTTCCTGAACCAGACTATTCAGTTCGGCAATTCAGTCTGTCGGGGAAACCTGAATATGAACGTACTGAACGAACGCGGGACTACAACACCACGCCGTCTGTGCAAAAACTTGATAGCACGTTTGAGGTTCCGGCCCCTGAAGACGAGACTCTTATGGCGAGCGTTGGTGTCCTATTTGAAATCAAATAGTCAATTGCGCTTGCCGAGGTGCGGCGGGGCCACTAGTTTCGTCATCACCCCGCAACTGCACAAAGGCTTTTTCTCATGCTCGGACGTCTCAATCATGTCGCTATTGCCGTGCCGGATATTGAGGCGGCGGCTAGTGTCTATCGTGGCACTTTTGTCATGGGCGCGAAGGTTTCAAAGGCTGTGCCGCAACCTGACCATGGGGTGACGACGGTTTTCGTGGAGTTGGCCAATACCAAGATCGAGCTCCTGGAGCCATTGGGCGACAAGTCGCCTATCGCCAATTTTCTGAAAAAGAACCCGTCGGGCGGTATCCATCACGTTTGCTATGAAGTGGAAGACATCTACGCCGCGCGGGATCAGATGGTGGCGCAGGGTGCGACCATCACCGGTGACGGCCAGCCTAAAATGGGCGCGCATGGCAAGCCGGTGATTTTCCTGCACCCCAAAGATTTCAACGGAACACTCATCGAGCTGGAGCAGGTTTAGGCGATGGGAATTGCGGGCTCACTGATGGTGATTTCAATCGGCTGGTGGCTGGCTTTCTTTACGATGCTGCCGATCGGGGTGCGTTCGCAACTTGAAGAGGGGCATGTTGTGCCGGGTAGCGAGCCGTCAGCCCCTGTTGCACCTCGATTGCTTTGGAAGGGGATCGCGGCGCTTGGGATTTCACTCATTGTTTGGGGTGTGTTGTTTGTGGTGATCGAGTACCAACTCGTGGGCCTTGGCGATCTGACACTGGCAAAATGAAAAGCGAGGCCGCGTTGTGTTCGCGCCTCGCTTTCGCCAGATCGGCCAGATGGCGTGTCCGTTAAGGCCACACTCTTCCGGTTTCCTCCCTAACCTGGGCCGCCCTTTTTGAGGGCAATGATTAATCTACGCGCCTTACGCAATTCTGTCATCATTTCTGCAGGGCGATTGACCGATAATTTCGTGGATCAGGCTATTACCGTTGCAAGATTGCCAGATCACATCCGTTCCACAGTTAAGGGTTTTAGCGATCAAAAGCCTCAACCGGCTTGACAGACCGCCCGATTGTCAATGTTCTTCAAAGGTTGAAGGTTGCACCCTGAGGGTTTGATGGTCCTACGCTTGTTCGTTGTTTTAGTGTTGTGCCTAACGGCCGGTCCTTCATGGGCGGCTGAGGCTTGGCGCGTTACCAAATCGGAATGGAGTGCGGCCGACGAACAAGGCTATTCCGCGTTTATTCAGCGCATCGGCGAGGATGGTTGCGAAACGCCGGACGACTGCATCAATTCGGACGCGAACCCTTATCGCGGGACTGACGGGCGCGGCATCAATTTCAACGCTGATTGCGCCGACCTTGTCTACATGCTGCGGGCCTACTACGCCTGGAAGAATGGATTGCCTTTTACCTATATAACGGGCGTGCAGTCACGTGGTGGCGGCGACATTCGTTTCTCGCCAAAGGGAAACAAGGCTGGCGGGCGGCGCCACATTACGGGCGGTGAAAACGGGCGCAGCGTGATCTATGCGATCAGAGACGCAATATCATCGGCGTCATATCGCATTGGGCCTGAGGCTGACTCTGATCCGATCACAGATCTTTATCCGGTAAAAATTCAACCGGGATCTGTGCGGCCGGGAACAGCTATCTATGACGTCAATGGCCACGTGGCGCTGGTCTACAAAGTGGGTGAAGACGGGCGCATCTTTTACATGGATGCCCACCCGGATTTCACGCTGACGCGCAGTGTGTTTGGGGCACAGTTCGGGCGAGATATACCCGCGATGGGCGCGGGTCTCAAAAATTTCAGGCCCATTCGCTTCGAGAAGGGCCGCATCAGTGTGGCGAAGAATAATCAGATTTCTGATTATTCGACGGAACAGTACTACGGGAATGTGAACCCGGATCCGCAGGGCGATTGGCGCAAGGCGAAATATGCCTATAACGATCTGGAAGTCGGCTACTATGAATATGTCCGCATTGCGATGGCGGGCGGCAAGCTGACGTTCAATCCCGTCGCGGAGTTGAAGGCGACGTTGAAGACGCTTTGCAGTGATCTGTTCGACAGGCAGCGTTTTGTCGATATTGCCATCGAAGCGCATATTGATCGCAAACCTCACCCGGAAAAACTTCCGACAAACATTTATGGAACGGACAGCATGGAGTGGGAAATCTATTCTACGCCATCGCGAGACGCGCGATTGAAAGTTGCGTTCCGGGCGTTTCGGGATGATGTGGAGCGGTTGAGCAAACTGTGGTTGGAGCGCGATCAACGTGTGTCTTACGATGGTCTGAACCTTAAAGAAGATCTCCAGAAGGTGTACGGGCATGCGACCGGAGCGTGTAGCGTTGCCTACACGAATTCGAGCGGAAAACGGATAGCACTCACTTTTGATGACGTGGTCGAGCGCATGTTCAAGATGTCCTTCGATCCCTATGACTGTATTGAGCGCCGGTGGGGCGCCACTTCCGAGGCGGAAATGGCGAGTTGCGCGAACACTCCCGTCAAGGAACGCTGGTACGCGGCGATGCAGCGGTTGCGCAATCAGATTGACCGTACCTATGACGCGCGCATGGACTTCACGGTTCGCGATCTGGAAAACAAGGTTCGCGGCTCAGGCAGTGATCAAGTGCCCGATGTAAACGTAAAGCGCGTGATCGATAACATTCCCTATCGTACCCCGATCACGACAATGGCGCCGCCGGGATATTAGTGCGGGCGGCCACGCCGCATTGAATATCAAGATGCGATTGCCTAAGCATGCGGCCTGCTTGATCCTGCGGTATCTGTGTCCCACGCACCAACTTCGGCCGACAATTTTCGCGGCATACTTGCCTTGCTCATTTCGCAAACGTTGTTCGTGACCAGCGACAGCGTGGTGAAGCTTGCGGGGGCGATGATGCCTGTCACCCAGATCATGGCCATACGGGGCACGCTCGCGGTGTGCCTCGCCGGTGCGATCTTGGCCGCGACTGTCGATCGCGGGAGATGGCGGCTTGCCTATCAACCATTGGTGGGCGCGCGTGCGCTGCTGGAAGCGGTGCTGGCGGCACTGTTCCTTGTGTCGCTGCCGCATCTGGCACTGGGCGACATAACGGTGATTATGCAGATTACGCCGTTGGTGATTACGATGCTCTCGGCTCTGGTGCTGCACGAAGCGGTCGGGTGGCGGCGCTGGCTGGCGATCATGATTGGGTTTGCAGGTGTGGTTCTGGTCGCCCAACCCGGCGCGCAGGCGTTCAATGTTTATGTGATTTCAGCTGTCGTGGTTGCCATCCTTGTGGCGGTGCGGGACTTGCTCACGCGCAGGCTGGACCGCTCAATCCCAACAGCTGCGATCACATTCACGACAACTCTGTCAGTCTGCATTCTGGGCTTCGCTGGTGCGCCACTGGAAGTGTGGCAGCCCATTTCCTGGATGGGCACGGTGTTGCTGGGCGCGTCCGCAATCCTGGTCACGCTGGCCAACGTTTTCATCATCCGCGCCTTTCGCCACGTGGACGTCTCGGTTGTTTCGCCATTCCGCTATTTTGGAGTCGTGTGGGCGATTATCCTGGGATATGCGATTTGGTCAGATGTGCCGAATTTGCTTGCCATTGTGGGAACTTTGCTCATCGTGGGCAGTGGCCTGTATACGTTGCATCGCGAAACCCTGAAGCTTCGCAGGCGCTGAACTCAAAGACTTGATGGGCGTGTTATGACGGATGAAAACGGCGGATTTGCGCGCCGCCGGTTCAACCGCTATGAGTGTGCGCTGAACTGAACCCGTTAGAGATTCTTAGAACCCGAATATGCGCGTTTCCCGCTTTTTTATGCCTTTGCTTCGCGAAACGCCAGCCGAGGCACAAATCGTTTCCCATCGTTACATGCTGCGTGCAGGACTGGTCCGGCAGGCCTCGGCCGGAATCTATTCATGGCTGCCGCTGGGGCACCGGGTTTTGCGCAACATCGAGCAGATCGTGCGCGAGGAGCAGAATCGGGCAGGGGCGGTTGAGCTTTTGATGCCAACGCTACAATCGGCGGAGTTGTGGCGCGAGAGCGGGCGCTACGATGTTTACGGCAAAGAGATGTTGCGGATCAAGGATCGGCACGACCGTGATTTGCTCTACGGCCCGACGAACGAAGAGCTGATCACGGACATTTTCCGCGGTGCCGTGCGGTCGTACAAGGACCTGCCGCGCATTCTCTATCACATTCAGTGGAAATTCCGCGACGAGATACGGCCACGCTTTGGCGTCATGCGGGGGCGCGAATTTCTGATGAAGGATTCCTATTCGTTTGACGTTGATGCCGAAGGGGCGCGGCGTGCCTATTACAAAATGTTCGTGGCCTATCTGAAGACCTTCGCTAGGTTGGGTCTCAAGTCGGTGCCGATGAAAGCCGATGCCGGTCCCATTGGCGGCGAATTGAGTCACGAGTTCATTGTGCTGGCCGAAACCGGGGAGAGCCAGGTTTATTGTCACAAAGACCTGGTCGATATGCCGGTGCCGGACAATGTCGATTTCGAAGGCGATCTTGAACCCTATATTCGCGAGCGGACGTCGCTGTATGCGGCCACCGATGAAAAGCACGATTCAGAAGCATTTGCGAAAATTCCGGCTGACAAACAACTGGCGGCGCGCGGCATCGAAGTGGGTCACATTTTCTACTTCGGCACCAAGTACTCGAAGCCCTTGAACGCCAAAGTCGCTGGTCCCAAGGGTGATGAGGTTCTGGTCGAGATGGGCTCGTACGGGATCGGTGTGTCGCGGTTGGTGGGGGCCATCATTGAGGCCAGCCATGACGACGCCGGGATTATTTGGCCTGAAAGTGTCGCGCCGTTCCGCATTGGCTTGATCAGCCTGAAGGCTGACGATCCAAAAACGCGCGAGGTCTGTGACGGGCTTTACCAGAAACTCACCGCTGCGGGCGTGGAAGTACTCTATGATGACACTGACGAGCGGGCTGGTACCAAGTTCTCGATGTTCGATCTGATTGGTCTGCCTTGGCAGATCATTGTAGGGCCGCGTGGACTTGCCAATGGTCAGGTCGAGATCAAGAATCGCAAGACCGGCGAGCGTCAGAATTTATCGGCTGAGGCTGCACTCAATATGTTCACCAGCGGCAAGTAATGAACCGGGCGGACCTTCCACATCGCCGTCGACCGGCCGCGCCCAAAGCGCGCCGCCGGGGCGATAGCACTCGCCCGTTCTCGTATTTCGAGTTGATGCTGGCGGCACGCTATTTGCGGGCACGGCGGCAGGAGGGTTGGATCTCGGTGGTGACGGGGTTCTCGCTCGCCGGAATCGCGATTGGTGTTGCGACGCTCATCGTTGTCATGTCGGTGATGAATGGTTTTCGCGAAGACATCATGGCGAAGATTCTGGGCTTTCGTGGTCACTATATGATTCAAAGCCAGAGTAATAGTTTGGATCAGTGGCAGGCATTATCGGCCAATCTTTCGCGCATCCCCGGCGTGACGCGTGCAACGCCATTCGTAGAAGGTCAGGCTTTGGCGACCGCGCAAGGTGTATCGCCCGGGGTCGTAGTACGCGGTTTGCGTGCCGATGATATTTTGAAGGTGAAGCTTGTCGCGGATTCTTTGAGCCCCGGTGTGCTTGACCGGTTTCGCCGGAATTCATCGAGCGTACTGGTTGGAGAGTCGCTCGCACGAAATATGGGATTGCTGCCGGGGATGA
>VFKO01000260.1 GCA_009885515.1 Rhodobiaceae bacterium
AAAACGGGAAAACTTTGACCGCTAATCGGGAACTATTACTCACTTTTTGTCTTTTTTCTGCCGGTTTTGACCAACAGGAGGCTAAAGCTCGTCCCAGTAGATCTCGAAGATGTTGCCGTCGGGGTCGGCGATGCGGGCGGCGAAGAAGTTGTGTTCGTCGAAGGCGACCGGGACGCCCAGATGCTGAGCCCAGGCTTCGACGGCGGACTTTGATTCAACGCGGAAACCGAAGTGGAAGGCGTCGCCGGCCTGGAGCGGGTTGCCCTTCTTGAAGAATATCGAGATGCCGGGGCCGACGAGAACATTGCCGCGGCATTCGAGGTTCAGTCGCTCAGCGTACCATTGGGCCAATACCTCCGGGTCGTTGGTCGGGATGTTCAGGTGGTCGAGCCACAAGGCTGGCAGGGTGTTCATGATCTAGAGCTCCGCAGGTGGGCTCATACCAGCCTGCGCGAAGGCCGCCAATACGGTGTTTCGGAGCAGGCAGGCCCGCGTCATGGGGCCAACACCGCCGGGCACGGGGGTTATGGCGGAAGCGTGGGCTTTCACCTCGTCAAAGGCGACGTCGCCGAACAATTTTGGCTTGCCGCCTGGCTGGTCGAGGCGGTTCATGCCGACGTCGATGACGATGGCGCCGGGCTTGACCCAGACGCCTTTGACCATCTCAGCGCGCCCGACGGCCGCGACCAAGATGTCGGCTGAGCGGGCGATGGCGGCCAAATCCCTGGATCTGGAATGGGCAATTGTGACGGTGCAGTTTTCCTGCAGCAGCAATTGCGACATTGGTTTGCCGACAAGCTGCGACCTGCCGATGACGACGGCGCTGAGGCCGTCGAGTTTGGGGCGCACCGACTTGATCAACATCAGGCAGCCTTGTGGCGTGCAGGAGACGAGGCCCGCACGACCGCTGGTCAGACGGCCCGCGCTCAACGTTGTCAAGCCATCAACGTCCTTATCGGGTGATAGCGTGTCGAGAATTGCGTCTTGCCGGATATGGGCTGGCACCGGGAATTGGACAAGCACGCCGTGGACGGATGCGTCGTCGTTGAGTTTGCGAACCACGTCCAGGACTTCGGCCTGGGTGGCTGTGGCGGGGAGTTTGATATCGCGTGAGTCGATGCCGGCTTCGCGTGCGTCGCTGACTTTGAGGCGGACGTAGATTTCGCTCGCCGGGTCGTTGCCAACCAGCACAACCGTGAGGCCTGCGGCCTTGCCCTGGCGCTTTTTGAAGTCCGACGCGGCCTGCTGCACGCGCGCTCGTACTGAGGCGGCAAAGGCTTTGCCGTCGATGATGTGTGCCGTCATGCCTTCCTCTACAGCAATGCGCCGGTCAGCGTCCGGATGACCAGGATTTGAACCACTTGAAGGCCCAGCAAGAGGACAATGGGAGATATGTCCAGACCACCAAGATCGGGCATGAAGCGGCGAATGGGGCGCAGCAGCGGCTCAGTCAATTGGCCGCACACATATTGTATGTTGCGGATTGCCGGGCTGTAGGGGTTGACGACGTTGAAATTGATCAACCAGCTGAGGATCACAGACACGACTATGATCCAGAAATAAATCTGCGCTGCCAGGTTGATGATGAAAATCAAGGAAGATATCACGTTGGTTTCCGGGTGCTGTTGGAATCAGAACTTTCAGGGGGGCAAGATAGCCTGGTTTTTGCGTCGCTTGACACTGGCCTTGCCCCCCTCCTACAACCCCCAACTCGTGCGGCCAAGGGATATCCCCAACAGCCAAAGCACGCGCATGGGGCTGTAGCTCAGTTGGGAGAGCGCTTCGTTCGCAATGAAGAGGCCAGCGGTTCGATTCCGCTCAGCTCCACCATGCACCCTTCAAGGCCTTGCGCGTTGCAGGCCTTGAGAAACAATTGGTAAACCACATTCTGCGCCGAAAACGAGGCTGGGCCGGAAACCCCGCCTTTACATCGCGTGTGGCACTCTTGGGAGAAGCCGATCCCTGGCTGAGCGTGCGCTACATGAGTTTCAAATTTATATTGATGAGCTTTGTTTGCGCGCTGATCGTAGCCGCGCCGGTCCACGCGTCTGGCGGTGGCGGTGGCGGTCATGGCGCCAAGAAAGAAAAAGCAGCCAAGGCCCCGAAAAAGCAGCGGCCGATTACCTCGCTTGCGTCGTGGGTCGCGGTCGATCCGTTTTCCGTCACCGTCGTTCAGGAGGATCGCGTTCATGGCAAGCTGCTGGTATCGTTCGGGATGGACGTTCCGGACGAAGCGTTGCGGGCCAAAGCCGAACTCATCATGCCGCGTCTGCAAGACGCCTGGCTGACCCAGCTCAGCCACTATGCCGGGACAACGGTGCGGGCCAAGCAGGCGGCCAGTATTTCGGATGTCTCCACTCTGTTGCAAAGCACCGCTGATCTCGTCCTTGGGAAACCGGGCTCGAAAGTCCTGATCGGTTCGGTCATCGTACAGATGAAATAAACGCGGCCTTGACGCTTGGGCTGGCGGCGATATGCTCAAGGCATGGATGCTGTTGGACCCGCTTTTGACGTGACCTCGTATCCGCATCGCTCTCTTGGCGTCGAGGGTTTTCGCGTGCTGTTGATCGCCGTCTTTGCGATCAATGTGGTCGCCAGCATCGTGTTCGTGTTGGCTGGTGCTTGGCCGGTTGCGGGATTTCTGGGTCTTGATGTCTTGGCGATCTATGTCGCGTTCAGACTGAGCTACGCGCAGGCTGCGGCTTATGAACGGATTACGATTGCAGGCGCGTCCGTTATTGTCGAGCGCGCTGATCAACGCGGGCGGCGGCTAGAGTGGCGCTTCCCGTCATACTGGGCGAGTGTCAGGTTCGACGGCGATGAAACGCGCGGCACTGTTACGCTACGCAGTCATGGGAACGCGGTTGAGGTTGGAAGCTATCTGTCTCATTTCGAGCGCCAGGCCTTTGCCGATGTTTTGCGTGAGGCGTTGCGGGTTTCGAAGACCTCAGATCCGGGGACGTAGACCTAGTACGTCCTGCATATCGAAGAGGCCCGGGCCCTTGCCTTGGCCCCAGAGTGCGGCTTTCAGCGCACCGGTTGCGAAGATGGTGCGGTCTTCGGCACGATGGGTGAGTTCGATGCGCTCGCCCTCGCCCGCGAAGATGACTGTGTGATCGCCGACGACGGAGCCGCCGCGCAGGCTGGCAAAGCCGATTGTGCCGCTGGCGCGCGGTCCGGTATGGCCATGGTGGGGTTGTGAGCGAAGGTCATCGAGCCTGGCATCGCGGCCTTGCGCTGCTGCCTGTCCGAGCAACTGCGCGGTGCCGGACGGCGCATCCACTTTCAGACGATGGTGAAGTTCGACGATTTCGATATCAAAGGCCGGGCCCAGGGCGCGCGCCGCGAGTTCGACAAGGCCTGCCAGCAAATTCACGCCGAGGCTCATGTTACCGGACTTGATGATCGTCGCATGGCGGGCAGCGGCATTGATGCGGGCTTCATCGGCATTGTCAAAACCGGTTGTACCAATGACATGGACTATTCGCGCCTGGGCCGCCAAATCGGCGAGTGTCAGGCTGACTTGGGGCCGCGTAAAATCAATGATGACATCGGCTTTTGCAATCACGGTCAAGGGGTCGGATTCTACTTTGGCGCCGATGGCCGGCAGATTGGCAAGACACCCGAGGTCTTTGCCTTGCGCCGCGTGACCTGGGGCTTCGAGGCCTGCGATGATTTTGATTGCAGGCTGTTTCAAGGCTTCATGGAGAATGGCCTGGCCCATGCGGCCAGCGGCGCCGGCAATGACAAGTTTCAGTTCGCTCATAGTTGAGTGATATCCGTTTCCTGACCCAATAGGACCCGGCCAACCGTTTCCATGGTTGGGGTGCCTATCATCATATGCTGTGATGCGACGTGCACATCGCGGAATATCCGCTGCAAGGGAGATTTTTTGTAGACAGACGTGCCGCCGCCCAGATTGTACATCAAGTCAACAGCGCGCACCGAGGCGCGGGCGGCGTGGCTTGATGCCAGTCTGATGTCACGACGGCGGTCGGCGCTGAGGGGCTGGCCCGTTTGAGCGTCGATCCAGGCGGCGTTTATACTTTCGTGCAGATAGGCGCGCGCGGAGCGGGTCAACGCTTCGGCATCGGCCACGTCCGCTTGTGTATTGGTGCGCGTTGCCAATGGTTTGCGGTGACCTTCGGGGGTTTTGCCGCCAGCAAGGGCCACCAGTTCCGTGATGCTCGCACGCGCGAGACCCAGCATGACAGAGGCGATGCCAGTGGCGAGCAGACCGAATACCGGAAAAGCATAAAGCGGGCGCTCGAGCGGTTTGTCGCTCATGAGGCCGACACTCATTTCCTTGGGCACGCGTTTGTTGACGAAGGCGAAGTCCTGGCTGCCGGTGCCGCAGAGGCCCGAGACGTCCCAGTTGTTCATCAGCTCGGCTTCGGCGACTGGCAGCATGATCATGCGCGAATCCGGGATGCCGGAGGGCAGCAATACCGGCTCGCCGTTTCGTATGACGACGCAACCGCCCATGATCGCCTTGGCGTTCGGCGAGCCCGAGCCCCATTGCCAGCTTCCGTTGACGAGATAGTGGCCGTCGTCCTCGACCGCACGCCCACGCGGAGCGAAGACGCCGGCGACGATCATGTCGGGGTCGCGCCATATTTCGCGTGCTGTCGCTGGCGGCATGTAGCCCGCGACCAAGCCGGTCGTGGCGCAGATCATCACGCACCAGCCCGCCGATGCGTCGGCCTCGGCCAAGGTTTCGATGACGCGCGAGAGGGTCAGCGGATCGGCTTCGATGCCGCCATAGGCCTTGGGTACGCAGAGGCGGTAGAAGCCCGTTTCGGCAAAGCGCGCAGCGATGTCGGCGGGGAGCTTGCGACCGGATTCGATTTCGACTGCGCGTTGTTTGAGTTCGTCCTGGAAGCCACGCGCGGCGGCGATGAAGTCGGTCATGTTAGGCCTTCTGGGCGGCTTCGCGTGAGATCTGTTTTGTGTTGCATCATTCCGCCAACTTCAGCCGGTTTGCGATGTTGTTCTTTTGCATGTTGGACGAACTGCCGGCGATGGGCAATGAGATTGCGTCGCGGATGAGCCGGATGTCGTCGCGGCCGTTCACGGACGGGCGCGCCTGAGGGTGAGATTGATGCGGCCGCCTTCGGGCATGACCCCATGCTCGATTGGCGAGGTGCCTGGCCGGATGCGGCGGACGCCGTGATAGCGCAGGCGGCTTGGTCCGCCAAGCACGAGGACGTCGCCTGAGCGCAGCGTCATTGTTGTCGTGGGGTCTTGGCGCTTCATGCCGCCGAGCAGAAAGACTGCGTCATTGCCGAAGGAAAATGAGACGATCGGCCATTTGAAGTCGGCCTCGTCAAAATCGCGGTGGAGGCTGAGTTTTCCCGAGGCTTCGTAGCGATTCACAAGGCACGCATCGGGCGCGTAATCGCCAAGGCCCGCTTGGCGCGTCAGGCTGTTGGCGCAATCGAGAACCGCCTGGGGGATCGGCGGCCAGGGTCTGCCGGTTGCGGGATGGGTTGGTTCGTAGCGATAGCCGCGCCTGTCGGAAATCCAGCCGAGGGGACCGCAATTGGTCAGGCTGTTGATCATGGTGGGGCCGGTTGGCATTTGCGGTCGGAAGAGCGGTGCTTCGGCGATGACGTGCTCAACTTCGTCGAGAATTGCATGCTGTTCGGCGAGCGACAAGCGATTGCGGAAGAGGGCTGCGCCTTCCGGAAGGGTCTCTTCGAGATCGGCGAAGAGCGCCGTCATCACGTCCCCGTGAAATTCGGGTTGCGCTTTTCGAGGAACGCGGCGACGGCTTCGCGATGATCTTTGGTGGTGAAGGTGACCATTTCGTAGGCTATCGAGGCGTCGAGAACCGTGTGGGCAAGTGCCTTGAGCGCCAGGTTGACAGAGACTTTGGTGTATTTGATTGCCTGGGGTGCGCCGTTCGCGAGCTTTTGTGCAAAGGTCTGGACGCGGGCGTCGAGCTCGGCGTCGGGCACAACGTGATTGATGAGGCCGATGCGTTCGGCCTCGCTTGCGGTCAGGGGATCGCCGGTCATCAGATATTCCTTGGCGCGCGCGTAGCCCACGAGCTGGGGCCAGATCACCGCGCCGCCGTCGCCCGCGACGACGCCCACTTTCACATGCGGGTCGGCGAAGCGCGCCGTATCGGAGGCGAAGATCACGTCGCAGAAGAGCGCGATGGTGCAGCCCAGGCCGATGGCGGGGCCGCGCACTTTGGCGATGACCGGTTTTTCGAGATCGAGCAGGCCGAAGATGATTTTCTTGCCTTCGATGGGGCCGGGACCGGGCTCCAGTCCTTCGGCGGAGCGGCGCATCCATTCGATGTCGCCGCCGGCGGAAAACGCCCTTCCTTCGCCAGTCAAGATGACGATGTCGATTTCCGCGTCGTCCTGTACGTCATAGAAGATTTGCGAGAGTTCGTGGTGCATGCGCCCATCAACGGCGTTGAGCTTTGCCGGGTTCGACAGGGTGAGCGTGAGGATGCGCCGGTCGCGCGAGATTTTTATGCGTTCGTAGTCTGAGTAGTCCATGGGGGCGCGCTCCTTTACACGGTTGTAGTGCGTTTTGCCGAATCAGTTCAAGCTGAGGGGCATGGGCAATGATATCTTCAATTTTTTGCCCTTCCCACCGGAGCGCAGCGACGAGGGGGAAGGTGGCGCGCCGTACTTCACGGCGTGACGGATGGGGGGACGCGACGCCGCACAAAATCCGAAATCTGTTCCACAGTCTGCGCCGGAAATTTCAAAACATCTGAATTGTTGAAGCGCATGACGTTGTAGCCCTTAGCCTCCAGAAATTTCGTACGCCGGTAGTCGTACCAGAACTGTTCCTCCTCATGATGCTGCGCCCCATCGAGCTCGACAATCAGCCGCGCTTCTACGCAAATAAAATCGACAATAAACGGGCCGATGGGCTGCTGCCGGCGAAACTTCAGGCCAAGCAGCCGCTTGCCGCGAACCGCAGACCACAGCCGGCGTTCAGCCTCGGTCATATTCCGGCGCAAGTCTTGTGCGAATGTGTCCGCCATCGCCCCCCATCCGTCACGGCCCACGAAGTGCGGGCCGCGCCACCTTCCCCCTCAGCGCAAGTGCGCTGGTGGGAAGGGCAATGATGTGGGGCGAGTTTGGCGATACTGTGGCGACGCGAAGCGGCGAGACGGATGAGGGATGCGTCTACTCCGCCGCCACCGCAATTGGCGTGCGGCCCTGGCCGCCGTTGATTTGCATCAGGTAGCGGATGCCCTCTTCTGCAATATCGTCGCCGATCATGTGGCTGCCTTCCTTGTGCAGTTCGGCCATGTCGACGAAGGCTGCATAGGTGGCGCGCGTGCGATCCGTGATGATGCCGGCGTTGAGCAGCGTTTTAATCAGCACGCGGAAGATGCTGGTTGGATCTTTCAGACGCTCGCGGACGCGGGCGTCGGTGAAGGCTTCGCGGAAGGCTGATTGCGCCCATTCCCAGTCGATGCCGAATTCGGCGTAGATCGGTTTCTTCTGTTCAGGGCTGCCTAGGTTGAAGAGCAGGCCGGTGAAGACCTGCGCCGCCCAATCCTCGATCAGGTTACGTTCGGTTTCGGACAGATGCGGGATCGTGCGGTCGGCCCAGATCTTTCCGAATTTGTGGTGGAAGGCTTCGTCCGTCATCACCAGCTGACACAGGCGCTTCAAGAGCGGGTCGTTGGTATACTGATAGTTGGTGGCAAAGGCGCCCATGGCGAGACCTTCGACCAGCATCTGCATGCCGACGAGCTTTTTCCAGACGAAAGGCGAGAGCACCATTTCGGTGAGCAAATTGCCCAGCGCCGGACCCACCGCCAGCGGCTTGCCCCAGCGTGCCTTGATGAACATGGCAAAGCCGGTGACGTGGCGGGCTTCTTCGCGGGCCTGGTTGGCCGCGTACTCCTGGGCGCCGGGATCGCGCAGGATGTGGCAGAGCGAGGCCGAGAGCGAGAGCGCGCCTTGTTCGCCGTGCAGGATCGAAGACATGCCCCAGCGCGCGGACGAGTTGACGAGCTTGATCTTCTGCTTTTCGTCGAGCTTTTTGCCGATCTCGGTTTGCAGGTCGAGGTTCAGCCACGGCGGCATGATGTATTCGTTCTCGAGATCGAACGGTGTGGTGAAGTCGATATATTTGGGATCGAGCGGGTCCCAGAAATGGTCGTGGGTGGCCGAGATGATCTTGTCGAAGGCGGTCGAGCGCGCGTTGTAGCGGTCAACGTCCATCATCGAGGCGAAGTCTGAGGGATCGACGGCGTCGTAGGCCTTGTCTTTGGTGATGTTGGACATGTGAGCTTTCTCCGTTTCTATTCGGCGGCGATGCTGGATGGCGTGCGCAGAATCGTGCCGCCATTCAGTTTCATCAGATATTTGATACCCTCTTCAGCGATGTCGTCACCGATCATGCGGTCGCCTTCGGCGTGCAATTCGGCCATGTCGATATAGGACGCGTAATTGTTGCGCGTGCGATCGGTGATGATGCCGGCCTTGAGCAGGGTTTTGATCAGTACGCGGAAAATGTTGGTCGCGTCCTGCAATTCCTTGCGGATTTCGGCGTCGGTGAGCGCTTCCATAAAGGCTTGCTGGACCCATACAGGATCAAGGCCGAGCTCGCGGTAGATCCAGCCTTTTTGATCGGGGCTTGCGAGGTTGAAGAGCAGCACCTGGAAAACTTCCCAGGCCCAGTCCTCGATTTTTTCGGCTTCGCCTTTCGAAAGATGCGGGATGGTGCGGTCGGCCCAGATTTTTCCGAATTTGTGGTGGAAGGCTTCGTCCGTCATCACCAGCTGGCAGAGCTTGACCATTAGCGGGTCGTTGCCCTTTTGGTAGAACGTCGCGAAGGCGCCCATGGCGAGGCCTTCGACGAGCATCTGCATGCCGACGAGTTTTTTCCAGACGAGTGGCGAGTTGACGAGTTCGGTGAGGAGCCCTCCGAGGGCCGGACCCACAGCCGCGGGCTTACCCCAGCGGGCCTGGATATATTTGGCAAATGCGGTGACATGACGGGCTTCTTCGCGGGTTTGATTGGCCGCGTATTCTTGCGCGCCGGGATCGCGCAGGATGTGACAGAGCGAGGCAGAGAGCGAGAGCGCGCCCTGTTCGCCGTGCAGGATCGAGGAGAATGACCAGAGTGTGTTCAGGTTGGTCAATTTGATCTTGCCGCGTTCGTCGAGCTTGTCGCCGACGGCGGTGCGCAATTCGGTCATGAGCGCAGGATCGACCATGTAGTCCTTCTCGATGTCGAAGGGCTCAGAAAAGTCGATATATTTCTTGTCGAGCGGGTCCCAGAAATGGTCGTGGGTGGCGGAGATGATCTTGTCGAAAGCCGTAGAGCGGGCGTTGTAGCGATCGACGTCCATCATCGAGGCGAAGTCGGTGGGATCGACGGCGTTGTAGGCCGGATCTTTGGTGATGTTGGTCAGTATTGTCATTCTTGCGGCCTCCGGAACGTTTGACCCCTGAGACTAAGCAGAAATCCGGCGAAGGCCAAGAAAAATGACGCGGCCGTCATAGATCGGCCGCGTCCGGGTAGAGACGGAGGTTAGCCGCCGCCTTCGGCAGGAGGCAGGGGCACTTCGATTTCTTCAGGTTTTGGCGTTGGCGATTGTGCTTTTACGCCGCCTTCGCCGAAGACATAGAGGGTCTCGCCGTCCTGGATGACCGAATTCAGACCTTTGCGGTCAGCCCGGTAGGTCAGCGTGAACTTGGTGCCGTCGGTTGTATAGAGAACTTGCCCGCCGAGACCGACAAAAACCATACTGCCGTCGGCAAGCTGAACGCCGCCAGAAACAGATTGATCTGCGGCTGCGGTGTCGAGTTTCAACCAAGTCACGCCCTTGTCGGTGGACTTCCAGATGTTGCCGCGCATTCCCGTCACGTAAACCGTACCGTCTTTGGCTGTCAGCCCACCCCAGAATGATCCGATGTATCCCGAAAGAACTTTCTGCCAGGTCGTACCGCCGTCTAGGCTGCGGTAGACGGCACCGGCTTCGGCTGCGACGAAGAGCGTGTCTGCGTCGGGACCGGCGAACATCGAGTTCAAATGGTTTTCGTCGCCGGTTGCGGCGGCGTAGGGATCGACGCCGGCCTTTGGCTGCGTGGATGCTGTGGGGTCGAAGTCCGCTGCTGGTACGGCTACGCCCGGTGCGCCTGCCGTTGCCGAAGGTGGGACCAATGTCTTGCGTTCGACCCAGGTCTTGCCGCCGTCTGTGGTTTCGATGGTGTAGTTGAAAGCGCCGACGGCCCAGCCGTGTTTTGCGTCTTTGAAATACACCGACAGGAGGGCGTTGTCGCTTTCGCCACCGCCGAATTGCTTGG
>VFKO01000433.1 GCA_009885515.1 Rhodobiaceae bacterium
GCAGAAGGAACGTCTGGATGCGCGGCGTGCCGATCCGCTAAAGCAATGGAAAATCAGCCCGATCGACGCCGTCGCGATGAAAAAATGGAGCGCCTATTCCGAAGCGCGCGACGCAATGTTCGCACACACCAGCCATGACGCGGCGCCATGGCACGTTGTCAAGGCTGACAGCAAAAAACGCGCGCGGTTAAACGTCATCCGCCACTTGCTGGGTTGCGTCGACTACAAGGGCAAAGACGACAAGCTGCTGAAGGCCGAGCCCACGATCGTCTTCCGGTTCACCGAGAAGGCGTTGACGCAGGACCTGCTGGCGCATTAGGGCCCGGCGCGTGGCTAGCTCTCCCCACCGCTGGCAGCTCTTTGTGCCGCGCGTTTTTTGGCGCGGGTGCGGGCGAGCATGTTGAGGGCCTCCACCCCCGCCGAGAAAGCCATGGCGGCGTAGATGTACTCCTTGGGGACGTGGACGCCGAAACCGTCGGCGATGAGGGCGGTGCCGATCATCAGCAGGAAACCCAGCGCCAGCATGACGATGGTGGGGTTGGCGTGAATGAAATTGGCGAGCGGGGTTGCGGCCAACAACATGATTATCACCGTGACGACGACGGCGATGATCATGATGGGAATATGATCGGTCATGCCGACGGCGGTGATGATGCTGTCAACCGAGAAGACGAGGTCGAGCACCAGGATCTGGGCAATGGCCGCTTGGAAGCCGATGCTGGCGGCGCGGCCGTCGAACATATCGGGGCCGGGGTTGGGATCGACGTTGTGGTGGATTTCCTTTGTCGCCTTCCAGACCAGAAACAGGCCGCCGGCGATGAGGATCATGTCGCGCCAGGAGAAGCCGTGTCCGAAGGCGGTGAAGACGGGGGCGGTGAGTTGCACGATGATGGCGATGGTTCCCAGCAATGCCAACCGCATAATCAGTGCCAGGCTGATGCCGATGCGCCGCGCGCGCTCGCGGTCGGCCTCGGGCAATTTGTTGGTCAGGATGGAGATGAAGATCAGATTGTCGATGCCAAGCACGACTTCCATGGCGATGAGGGTCGCGAGGGCAACCCAGGCGGCCGGGTCGGCTGCCAGTTGAAAGAGATAGTCCATGCGAAGTCCTCTCGCGGTGCCGGTTCACTGGCCCGATGGACTACGGCATGCGGGCCGGCACTTGCAAGGGCTGGGATATCAGGTGCGCGAAGGTCCTCATCCCGCCTTCGCCAAGGCTTCGGCGGGCAGGCAGTCGCGCCGAAGCAGCGCGCAAGCTTCTCCCGAGACGGGAGAGGCGCCATAAAGTAAGTGATAGCCCTTCGCCCGCTTGCTGGAGAAGGTGGCACGGCGCACTTTGCGTCGTGACGGATGAGGGCACTCGGCCGCGCGGTTGCGGCGTTGAAGTTGTGGATTTGCTGAAATTAGGTGCGCGGCCTGCTTGACATGGCGTGTCTCTTTGAATTTTTTGCGATCCAACAAATTGCAGAGAGATTCCCATGAAATTCGCGACACTTATTCTTGTGACAGGCGCGCTTTGTCTGACAACTCTGGCGCAAGCGCGTGAGCGTTGGCAGGGCGCCGGCTGGTATCAGGTTTTGGAGAAGACGGCGCCCGGGCGGGACAGTGCTATCGCTATCTACTCTGAGCAACCTTTCGTTACGCGAGAGGCGTGTTTGAGAACGCTGCCGTTCGACTTCAGCGAGTCCGGTCCGGATGAGCACGCGTTGGAATCGGTGTTTGATTTTTCCTGTTTTGAACTTGCCGCTAAACCCCATTGGGACCGTTCGCGCTGAAGTTCAGCGCAAATGGCCTGCGGCGCGAAGGATAAAACTTAGAACCTGGGCGACGGCTTTGTAGAGCGGTTCGGGGATCTCTTCTTCGAGTTCGAGCGTAGACAGGGCGGCTGCGAGTGCGGGGTTGTTCTGAATGGGAACGCCGTGCTCTTGTGCTACTTCGACAATTTTCCGGCTTACATGACCGCGCCCTGAGGCGACGACTCGCGGCGCGCCGCCCGTCTCGTAGTGGAGTGCGACGGCGATTGACGGCTCTGGTGTTGGCCCTGGGGTTTCGTTCATACGGCACACTCCACCAGTGAGCCTGAGGCGGCGTGACGCGGTACGGGGACACCAAGACAGCAGATCACCTCGGCCGTCACGTTCTCGGCTGTAAAGGTTTGCTGCAGTTGCTGTTGCTGGGCCTCGAGGGTTTTCATTGTGGCTTCGCGTTCGGCCCACAGGCTGACCCAGGCGTTGCGGCCCATGAGCGCGATCTGGGCGTGAACCGGTCCCAGCGGTTCGATGCTGGTTGAAAAGCCCGCGCGCCAAACCACCGCCTGGGCGCCGGACTTGGCCTTGTAGGTGTCGCGGCTGATTTCAAATCTCGCGGTGGCGTGTCCTTGGGGTGTTGTGATCGGGAGTTCAAACGTCCAGCGGGGCTCCGGCGCGTTGGCTGCAGGTCGTTCGTCGGGACGCTGCAGTTGGGCGGAGACTTCGAGAAGCTGCAATTGCGCCAAGGCTGTGACGGTGCGCTGCGCCAATATCCTGGCAACAAAGCCGGCATCGGCGCCGGGCGGCCATTTTGCCAGTGTGGGGAGGCGGGGGTTGAGTTGCGCATTGCGATAGGCAGATCCGGGGACGGCAGGGACAAGGGGCGGTATTTCTGCCGGTGCGTGGACGGGCGCCTCTTTGTGGGTGAGGCGCGGTGGCGCCGTGGTGGCGCCAGACAATTTCGGGAGCTGTTGCATAATTATCAGGGACACCATAGCACTGGCGATGTCGTTGCCACTGCCCGCGATCGGGATGCCCGGCTGCGGGGGAGCAAGCGGTGTGGCTGCGGTGACCGGCGCGGGTGCGGCCGTCAGCGGCGGCGGCGGGGCGGGCACGAGTGGGGGAGTTACTGTCACCGTTTGGGGCGCGCTTGTCAGTTGCGCCTGCGCGGGCAATGGCTGGACTGTGGGCGCGGATTGGGGTGCTGGGGGAATTGCAGGAGGCAAGGGTTGAGAGGCGTTTCGTTGTGTCCCCGCTTGAGCCGTCGGCTGCGGCAAAGCCGTGGCGGTTGGCGCTGCTGGTGCTGGCGTTTGTGGTGTGGGAGCGGCGGTTTGTGGCGCCGCCGGTTCCGAGCTCCACGCCTGCAAGGCGTGTTGAAGCGTGTGCAGCGCGGATTTAATTGCAGGGACTATCGGCGCGTGAGGCGTGGTGGCAAGTGACTGCGGCGCAAGGAGGCCAGGTCTTGTGGGCGGCGCGGACGGCGGTGGCGTTTCGTGCTTGACCAAGAGCGCCGTGATTTCCGCATCGGTTGTGGCGTGGCGGATGGGCGCGCTGACAACCAGAACAGCTGTGATCGCGGCGCGGACCTGTGCTGGCACGTCTTTCACCGTTTGCGCCTGGACGAGATCGGTGAGAAGTCCTGCCAGTCCACCTTGTGTGGCGGCCGCCGTTTGCAGCGTTGCAATCAGCGTTTTCGTCAGTGCGAATTCGCTGGGCTTGGTTTCGAGAGTAGATTTCTGCGCGAGGACACTGAGTGCGGCCTGGGCGGCCCTGGCTTGCGCATCGGGCGCTGGGGCTGAAGGCGTTCCTTCCGCGCCTTCCGCGGTGCTGAATGGCAGAGACGAGGGCGAGATTTCCATGAACCGCCGATCCGGATTTTGCGGGCTTGGGGTCATGATAGCGCGTCAGCGTGAAGCGGCTGTTAACGGATGGTTTGGGTGGCTGCGGTGGACCCCTCACCCTTTTTTCGGAAGGCCGAAAAAAGACCCTCTCCCGCAAGGGGAGAGGAAGAGGAGATAGTTCTTTCAGCAACACACTTTTTCCTCTCCCCTTGCGGGAGAGGGTCTTTTTTGCACTTCGCAAAAAAGGGTGAGGGGACTTGGGGCGGATAATTGTGCATGATGGGGCTGCATGGACAGTGATGGTCATTTCAAGTTTGATAACAGTTACGCGCGCGAGCTTGAGGGCTTGTATGTGCCGTGGAAGGGTGCGATCGCGCCGGCGCCGGCGGTGCTTTGGCACAACGCAGAGCTGGCGGCGGAACTGAGCCTGGGCGCCGTCGACTTCGGGTCCTTCGAGGCCGCATCGATTCTGTCGGGAAGCCGGAGTCCCGACGGGGCTTCGCCTTTGGCCCAAGCCTATGCGGGTCATCAGTTCGGTGGTTTTTCGCCCCAGCTTGGCGACGGTCGAGCGCTGCTGGTCGGCGAAATCCTGGACCGCAACGGCCAGCGCCGGGACATTCATCTCAAAGGGTCCGGCCGCACGCCGTTTTCGCGCGGGGGCGACGGCAAGGCGGCGCTGGGTCCGGTGCTGCGGGAAGTTCTGATCGCGGAGGCCATGCATGCGTTGTCGATTCCCACAACGCGGGCACTGGCGGCGGTCGCTACGGGGGAAGACATTGCGCGCGACGGCATTCAGCCCGGCGCGGTGCTGGCCCGCGTGGCAGCAAGTCACATTCGCGTGGGAACTTTTCAGTTCTTTGCGGCGCGCGGCGAGCATGAGAAGCTGAGAAAGCTTGCCGACTATGCCATCGCCCGCCACATGCCCGAACTTACTGCGCGCGACAATCCTTACTTGGCGCTCTTGACCGCCGTCATCGACCGCCAAGCCGCCCTCATCGCCAAGTGGATGGGCGTGGGCTTTGTTCATGGCGTGATGAACACCGACAACATGACGATCTCGGGCGAAACCATCGACTATGGCCCCTGTGCCTTTATCGATGCCTATGATCCCGGCGCGGTGTTCAGTTCGATCGATCATGGGGGACGCTATGCCTTCAACAACCAGCCGGCGATTTTGCAATGGAACCTGGCACGTTTTGCCGAGACGCTGCTCGATCTGATCGCACCGGGCGATCATGACGCGGCCGTGCGTCTGGCGACCGAGGAAATCAATCTTGTGCCCGAGAAATTCCATGCCTGTTGGCTCGCCGAAATGCGGGGCAAGTTCGGTCTTGTTACGGCGGCGGATGACGATGAGACGCTCATCGCCGGCATTCTTGGGTGGCTTGCAGCCGGTCGCGTGGACTACACCGGCTTCTTCCGCACGCTGACGGATGCAGTGTCGGTGGGTGAGCCGCCCTGGTTTGAGCATTGGCAGGCGCGTTTGGGCGAGGGCGCGGATCGAACGGCGGCCGCGCGGCTGATGCAACAGCGCAACCCGATTTACATTCCGCGCAATCACAAGGTGGAGGAGGCATTGCGTGCGGCAGTCCAGCAAAACGATCTGGCGCCGTTCAGGCAACTCTTAGATTTGGTGACACATCCCTATGAACAAGTGCCGGGCATGGAAGAGTTCGAAGGCCCCGCACCGGAAGGGTCGGCGCCTTGTGTCACGTATTGCGGCACGTGAGGGCATATTACGGTGACAGTGCAGTGCGCCCGGGTGGGTCCCGCATCAGCGCAGCAGCACTAGAGTGCTGCAGCGCGCGCGGGATGACGGCGAGAGGATGGCCGAACCGGCGCGACCGGGGACCTGGATCGCCTGGGCAGGGTCTTGGGAGTATTGACATTCATCGCGCTTGCGCATTTAGGTTAAAATAACCTATATTGGTTATAATCCGGAATATAGAGGAATAGCCCAATGGCCAGGATATTGGCAAAAAAGCTGCGGAACGTGTCATCAACAGAGTTCGCGGGCCGCTTCGGGCAATGGTCGTTCGCGGCCCAATCCGAGCCGGTGATGGTTACCAACCAAAAGACTGGTGTGGTGCTCGGCTATTTCGTTTCGGCAGGAGAGTTCGCGAGTTATCTGAAGGTTCGCGACAGCCTGCCCGAGGTGCGCTATGCGTGGGAGATGGACGCGAATCTCGCGGCGTCGCTCAACAAGAAACTTCCCAAGCGCAGGCCCAAGCTCGACAAGCTGATGGCGGATTGATGCCTTGGCGGGTCTGACGCCAGAACCGGGGCTTGTCATTCCGTACTTCTATCTGTGGCGGCGCGAACACGAAGCTGGCGAAGAGAGTGGTCGCAAGGCTCGCCCGGTGGTGGTCGTCATCAGTGAGGCGACGGCGGGCAAACGGCGTGTCGCCGTTGCACCGGTGACAAGCCAAGAACCGGATGCGACGCGACACGCCCAAGAGATTCCGCGGCGCGTTCTGGTGCATCTGGGTCTTCCCGCTCACCGTTCATGGGTGATTTGCGATGAGTTTAACGCGTTCGATTGGCTGGGGCCGGATGTGGGCGTCATGCCGGAGGGCAAATTGGGTTTGGCTATGTCCCCGACGCTTTGATCGAACGCATCCGAGCCGAAATGCGCAGGGCTCGCGATCATGGTGCGCTGAAGAGCGTGCCGCGATCGGAGTGACGTGCTTCGATGCGTGATGTCGATCAGTTTTGAGTGGTGTCTGACGCCAATTGGTGGACCCCTCACCCTTTTTTGCGAAGTGCAAAAAAGACCCTCTCCCGCAAGGGGAGAGGAAGAGGGGACAGTTTGACAAGGCTTGAGCGGCGCAGGTTTTCTCCACTTCCTCTCCCCTTGCGGGAGAGTGCCTTTTTTCGGTCTTCCGAAAAAAGGGTGAGGGGCTTGGCTCAGACGTCTTTACCAGGGTTGCCCGGGGTGTCCGAATTGGCCGGGACCGCCGCTGTGTTTAGCTAATATAAGTCTATGCGACAATTTGTTCTCTTTTAATTCTCGGCGCTTTCTGCGCATTTCGGCGCTGTAATCTGGATAGTGGAAGACTCCGTCACGCCTGACCGGTCCGGTTCCTGTCTCCGTTTCCACCAGCATCATAAGCGCCGCCAACCTCGCGAAATTTAATACTGAC
>VFKO01000157.1 GCA_009885515.1 Rhodobiaceae bacterium
GGATTCCGCTTCGGGGACTGCTTGCAAGAAGCTGCCCGGTGGTGGCGTGACATCGACACCGGCCCAGCGAATGGTGGGGGCGTGGGCCTGAGCTATGAGTTCGCCGTTGACGGTCAGGCGCGCCAGTTCGAGCTTAGCGGCAAGGCCCGCAAGTTTTATGCGCAAGGGGCCATCGATCTCAACGCGCGGCAGGCCGAGGGTCATGTCGATACCGCTATCGGTGCGAAGAACGTCGATTTCCGCACGGCCTTGATCGGGCAATATGCCGATGAGCAGTTGCCTCAAGGGTGCCAGCACGGCCATCAATTGCGGGTGCACGACATGGCACTCTTCGAGGTCGACGATGAAGTGCGTACCGCGCTCTTGAAAGCCGATCATCGCCGCGTCGTGGACCATGCGCCCGGTGAACACGGCGCGGCGGCGGGTGCGCGGCTCGAAGGTGACGAGGTCCGCGATCCCGACATTCTCGATGCCGCGCTGGGCGAGCGCGTGAATGACTTGCTCGCGCTTCCACTCACGATAGGCTGCAGGCTCGACATGCTGAAGGGCGCAGCCACCGCAGGTGCCGAAGTGTTTGCACGGCGGTCTCGTGCGGGCTGGTCCGGGCGACAGGACTTCCGCCAGGCGGGTGCGCTCGCCCACCACTTCCGCAGCGACGATGTCGCCGGGCACGGTGAAGGGAACATAGAGACCTTCAGCGGTTTCGCCGTCGCCACGATGGCCCAGGCGAACAATTTTTTCGCGCGTCAGTGGTGCTGTCACGCCCTAAAGCCAACGATGGCCGCAGCGCCGCCCAACGCCGTCAAAGCAGTGGCCACGATGTGTTGAGCGTTCAGGCCAGCCACATCGTATTGTTTTTGCTGGGTATCGTGATCAATGAAGATGTCGGGCAAAATCATCGGGCGAAATTTGCAGCCACGGTCGAACATGCCTTCCCTGGCCATGAACTGCATGACGTGCGAGGCAAAGCCGCCGACAGCGCCTTCTTCTATGGTGATGAAGACTTCGTGGTTTTTTGCCAGACGGCGAATGAGGTCTTCGTCGAGCGGTTTGCAGAACCGGGCGTCGGCGACCGTGGTCGACAGGCCGCGCGCATTGAGTTCGTCGGCGGCCTTGAGTGCTTCGGCCAGCCTGGTGCCGTAACTGAGGATCGCGATCCTGGTGCCTTCGCGGACAATGCGGCCTTTGCCGATTTCAAGCGGGATGCCCTTGGGCGGCAGTTCGATGCCGACGCCTTCGCCGCGCGGATAGCGAAGAGCGGAAGGACGATCATCAATAGCGGCGCAGGTTGCCACCATGTGCCGCAACTCCAGTTCGTCTGACGGGGCCATCACCACAAAACCCGGCAGGGTTGCGAGATACGTTGTATCGAAGGAGCCTGCGTGGGTCGCACCGTCGGCACCAACCAGCCCTGCCCTGTCCAGCGCGAAACGCACGGGCAAGCCCTGAATGGCCACGTCGTGGATGACTTGATCGTAGGCGCGCTGCAAGAACGTGGAATAGATCACGGCGAAGGGCTTCATGCCTTCAGTCGCCAGGCCGGCCGCGAATGTCACCGCGTGTTGTTCGGCGATTCCGACATCAAAGCTGCGCTTGGGAAATTGTTTGGCGAAGAGATCGAGGCCGGTTCCCGACGGCATCGCCGCAGTGATGGCGACGATTTTTGGGTCAATTTCGGCTTCTGCGATCAAACTTTCGGCGAAGACCTTTGTGTATTGCGGCGCGTTGGACTGGCTTTTCTTTTGTGCGCCCGTGATGACGTCGAACTTGACGACGCCGTGATATTTGTCGGCCGAGTTTTCGGCGGGTGCGTAGCCTTTGCCCTTTTTGGTGACGACGTGAACCAACACCGGGCGATCAATATCGGCGTCGCGGACGTTGGTGAGCACCGGCAAGAGATGGTCGAGGTTATGCCCGTCGATGGGGCCTACATAATAGAGACCGAGTTCTTCGAACAAGGTGCCGCCCATCCACATGCCTTTGGCATATTCTTCAGCGCGACGGGCTTTGTCTTCGACAAAGAGGGGCATTTTTTGCGCCAGCTGCTTGGCGAAATTGCGCAACGTTTGATAAGCCGACGACGAGACGACGCGGGCGAGATAGGCGCTCATGGCACCGACAGGTCTGGAGATTGACATGTCGTTGTCGTTCAGAATGATGATCAAGCGCGTACGTTGAGCCCCAGCGTTGTTCATGGCCTCGTAAGCCATGCCTGCCGACATTGCGCCATCACCGATGACACAGACGATGTTGCGGTTTTCGCCTTTCAGGTCGCGCGCGACGGCCATGCCGAGGCCCGCTGATATCGATGTCGATGAGTGTGCGGCACCGAAGGGGTCGTATTCGCTTTCGCTGCGCTTGGTGAAGCCTGACAGACCGCCGCCCTGACGCAGGGTGTCCATGCGATCCCTGCGGCCGGTCATGATTTTGTGGGGATAGGCCTGGTGGCCCACATCCCAAATCAAGCGGTCGTCCGGCGTGTTGAAGATGTGGTGCAATGCGACCGTCAGCTCGACGACGCCCAAGCCAGCACCCAGATGGCCGCCAGTGACGGAGACGGCATCAATCGTTTCCTGGCGCAGTTCGTCTGCGAGAGTTTTCAGCTCGTCGCGAGAGAGATTTCGGGTGTCCGAAGGAGAGGCGATTTTATCCAGAAGAGGAGTATTCGGAGCCATGGGACCCAACTAAACTGACCGCCGTTTTTGCTGGTTATAAAGTAGCGCTCCAGCGTACAACAACGTTGCGGCATTTACGCACGGCGATTAACGACAAACGAAACAAGACCACGCAAAAGGTCTGCCTTTTCATCAAATACATCAAGATGTGCCGCGGCTTGGTTGGCCAGCATTTCGGCTTGGGCCCGCGCTCGTTCAGAACCAAGAATTGTGACGAAAGTCGCTTTGCCTGCTTTTTGATCCTTGCGCGCAGCCTTGCCCATAACGGCGGGGTCTCCCCCCACATCCAGAAGGTCGTCTGTGATCTGGTAGGCCAGTCCCAAATCCTGTGCAAAGTTTGTCAGCGCGTGGCGCATCTGGGTTGATGCCTTGCCCATAATTGCACCGGCCTCGCAGGCGAACGTGATGAGGGCACCGGTCTTGAGGCGCTGCATCCTCGTAATTTGGCCGATGTCGTCGAGCGTGCCCTTGGCGCCAATGTCGATCATCTGGCCGCCGACCATGCCGCCAAAACCCGACGACTGAGCGAGCCTGAGCACCAGGTCGCTGCGCACGTGGGGATCAGGATGGGTTTCATGCGCCGCCAGCAACGCGAAAGCGTGCGTCAGCAAAGCGTCGCCAGCCAGGATCGCTGTCGCTTCGTCGAATTTTACGTGGGTGGCGGGCCTGCCGCGGCGAACATCGTCATTGTCCATGGCAGGCAAATCATCGTGTACCAGTGAATAGGCGTGCACGCACTCGATGGCCGCCGCGACGCGTGACAGAGCACGCCGGTCAACGCCGAACAGACGGCCAGCCTGGAGCACAAGGAACGCCCGGATGCGTTTGCCGCCTTCAAGGGTTGCGTAGCGCATGGCCTCGATGACACGCGCTTGCGGGCCAGCGGGTTCTGGCAAAATCTCCTGAAGCACGTCTTCCATGAAGACGGAGACTTCGTTCAGGGCAGGCTCAATCGGGGCTATCGTCAATTTTTGAATTCCTATTTTTCGTCGAACGGCACAACCGACGGAGCGCCGCCGGGTCCGATGACAATTTTCTCGATGCGGGCTTCGGCATCGCGCAGTTTTGCTTCGCAATGCGCCTTGAGGGCGGTACCCTTCTCGTAAATCGCTATAGATTCCTCAAGTGGTACCTGGCCCTTCTCGAGCTGCTGGACAATTGTTTCCAGCTGCTGGAGCGCCTGCTCGAAGCTCAAGCCGGAGATGGTGCCGGGTTTCTTGTCGTCTTTGGTCATGCGCTTAAGTCAAACCTGTGTTTCGAGGGGTCTATACATGGTTTGGCGCCTCAAGGTCGAGGATTGAAAGAGGATTGAAAATTGCAAGTTGAGCAAATCCGCGCTCTAAGATGGCTGTCATGAGCAACGATAAACATTTGTTCCACTACGATGGCACCGGCGGTGCGCGGATTGCGGCGTATCGCTGGCCGGCACAGGGAATCACTAACGCTGTCTTGCAGGTCGCGCACGGCATGGGCGAGCACGCGCTGCGGTACTTCGCGCCGCTCCAGACGCTGCGCGAACGCGACATTGCAATCTATGCCAATGACCATCGAGGAC
>VFKO01000152.1 GCA_009885515.1 Rhodobiaceae bacterium
TCACCGACCGTTTGGACTTTGTCCTCTCCTACCGCTTCATGATTTCCGACGAACCGCAGTTCCGCACTCTGGCCGGCCCAATCGAAATCGAAAACGAAAACCACACAGTCACAGTCGGGCTGCGCTTCGATCTCGAACGTGATGACGCCGTCATGGCCCCAAGCCCCGTCGTCATGACCGAGCCACCGCCTCCGGTGGAAGCGGCAGCGATGCCCAAACAATACATCGTCTATTTCGGCTTCAACAAATCGAACCTCAGCGACTCCGCGATGGCCGTCATCAAAGACGCCGCCGCAACCGCGATGCATGACGGATACGTCTCGATCCTCGTCACCGGTCATACCGATACCGCTGGCTCGAGTGCTTATAACGAGCAGCTTTCCCAGCGCCGCGCCGAAAACGTCACGAGAGCGCTCGTCAATCAAGGCATTCCAGCTCAAGGCATTTCCACATCAGGCAAGGGCGAAACGCGGCTGGAAGTGCAAACCGCCGACCGCGAAAAAGAACCGCGCAATCGCCGTGCGGAAATCGAGTTGAACTAACGAAAATGGGGTGAGCTAACCGCTCACCCCTTCGCACTGCACTTCACAAAAACTATTGCTGAGCCTGGACGACTTCAGGCTTGGCTTGCGGCGTCACAACAGTCGATGCCGCGACACTGCCCGCCGGCGCGTCCGGCTTGATGCGTGGCAGCGGCACCAGCTTGCCACCGGAAAATGCGGTGATCACTGACGGCATGCCACAGACGTTCTGTCCATGCATGTTCGCCGACGGCTCGCTGATGACGAAGTCAGCCAGCTTCACTTTTTCCGGTCCCAGCAATTTGTCGTAGAGCGAGGTCGAGTTCAGGCAGAATTCGGTAATGTTCTTGATGCTGCGCCCCGACACTTCGTTGGTGATCCGCGACTTGTAGTCTTCAAGCCGGGACTCCCTCCCGAAAAACGCCATCAACGACCGGTGCGCCGTCATCAGATCTGGCCGGTAGGCAACAACGAAGTCGTTGTAGCGTGGTGTCAACTTGCAAGACAAAGCGCCCAGCACGAGTTCCGACTGCAACATGCGCATTTGGAAGGCCGTCAGCACCTTGCCTTTGACGCAAGGCGGTTCAGCCGATTTCTTCTTGGCCGCCAACACAGGACCTGCGGCCAACGTCGACATGGCAATTAACAACGCTACTCGTGAAACTCTCATAGATGCTCCCTTCCCCGACTCGGGTAAGTCACATTGTAATCAATGGTGTGCCGGTTCGGAAAGGTCCGCGAGATAGAATTTTCAGCCCGGCTACGACCTGAAGTAGGCCTTTGGACGCCCATTGCCTCGTTTTAACGCGTTTTCCGCTGGGAATACCCACCCCCCCACAATTCCCCCTCGTTCCCCGAATGCCCCTTTGGCAGGCCCGCAAGACCCCGTATAGTGACAGTGAGAGGGACACCATGCGTATAAAAACCTTGTGTATTTCAGCACTTTTGGCCGGCTTGGCCGTTTGTCAGTCCAACGCCAGCGAATGGCGCGATATCGAGCCTGAGAATTTGGTAATCATGGATGTCAGCCATGGCCGCATCCTCATCGAGCTCGCCCCGAACTTCGCGCCCCATCATGCCGAACGCTTTCGCGCCCTGGTCCGCTCGCGATTCTACGACGGCCAAAGTTTTTACCGCGTGATTGATGGCTTTGTCGCACAAGGCGGCATCGGCGAAGGCGACGACAAAAAATCAGACGGATGGCCGGCACTCAAAGCCGAGTTTGATCGCAAAACCGGCAGCGATGTCGAATTCTCTCCCTTGGGCTCTCCCGACCTTTTCGCAAGTCAAGTTGGCCATGTCGACGGATTTCCCACCGGCCGCAGTCCCAAAGAAAAGCGCATGTGGATGCTACATTGCCCAGGGACCCTCGCCATGGCCCGCGACAACGACCCTGACACCGGCGGCACGGAATTCTACATCCCCATCGGCCACGCCCCGCGCCGGCTTGATCGCAACCTGACCGCGTTTGGCCGCGTGCTGGACGGCATGCAGTTTCTGCAAAAACTCAACCGGGGCGACCCCAAAGTCGAAAGCGGTGTCATCCAGGACGCCGAAAAGCGCGATCCGATCATCCGTGTGCAAATGGCCGCCGACCTGCTGGAGGCTGACCGTCCCCGTATTCAAGTCATGGACACCATGTCCAAGGCCTTCAGGGACTACA